>NZ_PJJK01000117.1:0-172172 GCF_002929785.1 Cryobacterium sp. Y62
CGCCATGCTGCGAGACGGCACCCTCTACGAAACTGAACACCAACTCGCTGCTTGACAAAAACATAGGGGCACCCCCCCGACGGTCGACGCACGGGGAACGAGCGATCGAGACCCGCCCAGGATCTCGATCGCTCGCAAGCTCGCGCCTCGACCAACAATCCGCGCCAACGAGCCGCGCCAGCGAGCTAGGCCCGCATGTCTGCCAGTTCGCTTGGCGCTGATTCCGCGGGGTCGTCCGTGAACGGCTGCGCTGTGCGCGGGGCGTTGTAAAGCTTCTCGTTCAACATGCCCTGGCGCTTGGCCACGATTGTCGGCACGAGGGCCTGACCAGCGACGTTGACGGCGGTGCGGCCCATATCGATGATCGGGTCGATGGCCAGCAGCAGGCCAACGCCGGCGAGCGGCAGCCCCAGGGTGGAGAGGGTCAGCGTCAGCATGACGACGGCGCCCGTGGTACCGGCGGTCGCTGCGCTACCCAGCACGGAGACGAGCACGATCAGCAGATACTGGGTGAGGTCCAGCTGGATACCGAAGAACTGGGCGACGAAAATTGCGGCAACGGCCGGATAGATGGCCGCGCAGCCATCCATTTTGGTGGTGGCGCCGAGCGGAACCGCGAAGGATGCATAGGCACGGGGCACACCGAGGTTGCGCTCGGTCACTCGCTGAGTCAGCGGCAGTGTGCCGATCGACGAGCGTGACACGAAGCCGAGCTGAACGGCCGGCCACACGCCGGAGTAGTACTGCTTCACGGACAGCCCGTGAGATTTGATCAGCACAGGATAGACCACGAACAAGACCAGGATGAGACCGATATAAATGGTGACCGCGAACTTACCCAGCGATCCCATGGTGTCCCACCCGTAGACCGCGACGGCGTTACCGATCAGGCCGATCGTGCCGAGCGGCGCGATCCGAATGATCCACCACAGCACCTTTTGAATGACTGCAAGAGCAGATGCGTTCAGATTGAGAAAAGGTTCGGCCGCCTTGCCCACTTTCAACGCCGCGATGCCCACGACAATGGCAATGACCAAAATCTGCAACACGTTGAAGCTGATGTTGGTGGTCGCGCTTGCGTCGACGACGCTCGTGCTTGCACCGAGACCGAGAAAGTTCTTCGGGAACAGCCCGGTCAGGAACGCCCACCAGTCACCGGTCTTTCCGGAGTATTCGGCATCCACTGCCATGCCGGTACCAGCTCCCGGCCGAATCAGCACGCCGAGGCCTATGCCGATCAGAACGGCGATCAGTGCCGTGATGGCGAACCAGAGCAGTGTGTTCCAGGCCAGCTTCGCAGCGTTGGACACCTGGCGGAGATTGGCAATAGAACTGACGACGGCCGTGAAGATGAGCGGGACGACAGCCGCCTGCAGCAGCGAGACATAGCTGGACCCGATGATCTTCAGTGTGGCTCCGAGGCCATTCGGGTTTGCTTCTGTGCTACCGGTGTATTTTGCAAGCAGTCCGAGACCGAGGCCGATGATGAGCGCGGCGATGATTTGAACGCCGAAGGACTTGACCCACTTGGGGATTCTGCTGGTACTGACGCGAACTGTTGAAGTCACAAGTACGACACTTTCTGTTGTCATGCGGTGTACCGCGCACGCTCGGCCCCCCGGTGCCCCAGGAGCGGGCCGGACCTCGTCAAGAATGGTGTCCGCGTGCGAGCGGCTCTAGGTGCAAGCCAGACCAACGACGCGCTATTCCCCCCTCGCAAGTCGACGCGTGAGCCCCCGTTGGTCGGGGCACGAAGCACGAGCGATCGAAACCCGCCCAGGGATCTCGATCACTCGCCAGGTCGTGCTTCGATCAACGAGCCGGCTACTCCTCGAGGTACCCCGCGAGCACCCGGGCGTGGTTCACGCGCGAGTCCTTAGGCCCCGTAGATCAGGGTTGTGATTCAGGGTTGTGATTCAGGGTTGTGACCCCGCACGGCCACAGCCGATCGACCAACACCCGGCATCCGTCGTCAGTGGATGCCTCCTAGTACACCTGCTTAGTGCGCTTTATTTTCTCGAACGCTCCAGCGGGCGCTCGCTCTTCTCCCAACCGCGACGCGGCGGGCGGGCCCCGGCACCACGGGGGTCGTCGCGCGAACGGTAGACGACGTAGGGACGAACGAGGTAGCCGAGCGGCGCCGAGAACACATGCACCAGCCGGGTGAACGGCCAGAGTAGAAACAGTGCCGTCGCCGTGAGCACGTGCAGCTGAAAGAAGAACGGCACGTCGCTCATGAGCGAGGGATCAGGCTGAAAACTATAGAGCGAGCGGATCCACGGCGAAATCGACCCACGATAGTCGTAGCCGCCGCCGAAGATTTGGTACAGCACCGTCGCCGTTGTGCCGAACACGATCGTGCTTGCCAGGAACACATACATGACCTTGTCCATGACCGTCGTGACGAGCAGCACCCGCTTGGTCAGACGCCGGCGGTAGATCAAAATAGCCAGCCCGGCCACCGTGAGTGCCGCCGCGAAGGTTCCCAGCCAGGTCGCCCCGAGGTGGTATAGATGCTCGGTCACCCCGAAGTACTCGAGCCACGACTTCGGGATGAACAGGCCGACGACGTGCCCGCCGATGACCATGAGCATGCCGTAGTGAAACATCGGCGAACCCCAGCGCAGCAGCCGGTTCTCGTAGGTCTGGCTCGATCGCGAAGTCCAGCCGAACTGGTCGTAGCGGTAGCGCAGCAGGTGCCCGACTACAAACACGCCGGAAGCGGCGTAGGGAAAGGCGACCCAGAGCAGGTAATCCCAGGCGGTCATACTCTCAGTACCCATTTCTATCTGGCTTCATTTGCGTGCGCGGAGAACGGCTTCAAATTGCCGAGATAGGTCATGCCGACCGTCTCGGTCGGCGGCCCCTCGTTTACAAGGTCCAGGTAGCGTTCGCGGGTTTCGTCATCGATCTCGGGAAGCGACAGCGACACGGCCTTCACAAGGTGGGCGTAGGGGCTGTCGAACTTCTCCAGCGCCGTGCGCAACACCTCGATGCCGTCCCGGTGTGCGGCAAGCAGCTCCTGCGCGATCGGTGAATCCGACAGCGCCGAGAACTCGAGCACCATCGGCAAGTAGTCGGGCAGTTCGTCGGCATCAACCTGCCAGCCAGCCGCCCGGTACGCCTCGACGAAACGCACGAGCGCCATGCCGCGGCGACGAGTATCGCCGGCCGCGTAGTAGGTGAGGTAGGGGCAGCATTTGCGCTTCAGATCGAAGGTCGCGGTGAAATGGGTGGCGAGGTCCTGCTCGCTCCAGCCGTCGATCGCCGTGAAGAATGCGTCGAACGCCTTTTGCAGCGGGTCAGGCAGTTGAGTAACGGACGCCCGCACCAGCGAAAACTGCCGCTGCCGCTCCGGTGTGGGGTAGTCCAGCAGAATCGACGCCGCCATGTGTGCGATGACCCCTTGCTCCGGCATCAACGGCACGGCAGCAATCGCCCGCAGAGCCACCTTCGGCGCCCGAAAACCAAAATTAAGGCGAGGCGGGCGGATGCTCATGCCGGACTCCCGGCATCTGCTATCGGCGGGAACATGCCCTGAGGTACGCCGGAGCCGTTCCAGTTGAGCAGGTTGACCCGCCCGGGTGTGGTCGGCGCGGTGGCGCTCGACCGCCCGGTCATCTCGTTGTAGTTGTCGACCGTGGCACCGAGCGGCATGCCGACGGTATTGCCGTAGGGGCCGCTGTGCCCAGCCGAGGCGGGCCCGCCCATGCCGGGTCCGCCGTCGTTGTCGAGCGAGCAGCCGAGTTCTTCGAGCTCTCGCGCGGTCTCGACGTGGGCCTTGGGAATGACGTAGCGGTCTTCATACTTGGCGATCGCGAGCAGCCGGTACATGGCGGTGATGGTCTCGCCGGTCATTCCGACCGCGTTCGGGATGCGCTCATCGGGCTCGTTGCCGAGGTTGATGTCGCGCATGTAGGCGCGCATCGCGGCGAGCTTGCGCAGCGAGAGCTCGACCGGAACGACGTCGCCCGCCGAGAACAGTCCGGCGAGGTATTCCACCGGAATGCGCAGTTTGTCGATCGCAGCGAACAGGGTGCGTGCGTCTTCGCCGTCGCTGCCGGAGTTGCTGACCACGTCGACCACGGGCGAGAGCGGGGGGATGTACCAGACCATGGGCATGGTGCGGTATTCCGGGTGCAGCGGCAGTGCGACCTCGTACTCGGAGATGAGCTGGTAGATGGGGCTGTTCTGGGCGGCTTCGATCCAGTCGTCGGCCATGCCCTCCGCCTTGGCGGCGGCGATGACCTCGGGATCGAACGGGTCGAGAAAGCAAGCACGCTGGGCGTCGAGCAGGTCCTGATCGTTTTCGATCGAGGCTGCGGCGAGCACCGCATCGGCGTCGTAGAGCATGAGGCCAAGGTAACGCAGACGTCCGACACAGGTTTCGGAGCAGATGGTGGGCTTACCCTGCTCGATCAATGGGTAGCAGAGCGTGCACTTCTCGGCCTTGCCCGTTTTGTGGTTGAAGTAGACCTTCTTATAGGGGCAGGCGGAGACGCACATGCGCCAGCCACGGCATCCGTCTTCATCGACGAGCACGATGCCGTCTTCTTCGCGCTTGTACATGGCGCCGGAGGGGCAGGCGGCCACGCAGGCGGGGTTCAGGCAGTGCTCGCAGATGCGCGGCAGGTAGAACATGAAGGTCTTTTCGAACTCCATTTTCACGTGCTCGCTCATCGTTGCGAGAATCGGGTCTTGCGCGGCGGTCTCCTGCGATCCGCCGAGGTCGTCGTCCCAGTTGCCCGACCACTTGATGTCGATGTCCTGGCCGGTCAAGAGCGATTTCGGGCGTGCGACCGGGCTTTGCGTGCCGGCCGGAGCGGTGGTCAGCATGTCGTAGTCGTAGGTCCACGGCTCGTAGTAGTCGTCGATCTGCGGCAGGTTGGGGTTGTTGAAGATCTGCGAGAGCTTCTTCAGTCGTCCGCCGGCCGCAAGCTGCAGGCGGCCGCGCTTGTTGCGCACCCAGCCGCCCTTCCACTTCTCTTGGTTTTCGTATTCCCGCGGGTAGCCCAGGCCTGGCCGCGTCTCAACGTTGTTGAACCAGGCGTATTCCACGCCGGTGCGGTTGGTCCACACCTGCTTGCAGGTGACCGAGCAGGTGTGACACCCGATGCACTTGTCGAGGTTCATGATCATCGACATCTGGGCCATGACACGCATTAGTAATCCACTTTCTGGCTGCGGCGACGAATCACGGTGACCTCGTCGCGTTGGTTCCCGGTCGGGCCGAGGTAGTTGAAGGCGAAGGACAGCTGGGCATAGCCGCCGATCAGATGGCTGGGTTTCAGCAAAATGCGGGTGAGCGAGTTGTTGGTGCCGCCGCGCATACCGCTGGTTTCGGCGACCGGCACGTTGATGGTGCGGTCCTTCGCGTGATACATGTACACCGTGCCCTCCGGCATGCGGTGCGACACGATCGCGCGGGCCACGACGACGCCGTTGCGGTTGTAGGACTCGATCCACTCGTTGTCGATCACGCCGATCTTGTCGGCGTCCTGCGGGCTCATCCAGATGGTCGGACCGCCGCGGGAGAGCGAGAGCATGAGCAGGTTGTCCTGGTATTCGGAGTGGATCGACCACTTTGAGTGCGGCGTCAGGTAGCGCACGGCCACCTCGGCGTGACCGGTCGGGGTCTTACTCGTGGCGCCGACGATCGAGTCGTCGAACAGGCGGTACATGTCCAGCGGCGGCCGAAAGATTGGCAGTTGCTCGCCCAGTTCGATCATCCAGTCGTGGTCGAGGTAGAAGTGTTGACGACCGGTGAGAGTGTGCCAGGGCTTCAAGTGCTCGACGTTGATGGTGAAGGCGCTGTAGCGGCGACCACCGTGCTCTGAACCAGACCATTCCGGGGAGGTGAGTACCGGGATCGGCGCACCCTGGACATCCGGATAGGAAAAACGTCGACCCTCGTTGTCGCTGGCCAGCTGGGCGAGCTTGACGCCGGTGCGTTCCTCGAGCTGCCGAAAACCCTGCGTGCCGAGGCGGCCGTTGGTCGTGCCCGAGAGCGCGAGCACCATTTCGCAAGCGTGAATAGCGGTCGACAGGCGCGGGCGGCCGGCGGCGGGACCGCTGGGAACGAGCCCGTTTTTCTTGCCGAGGTAGGCGACCTCGACGTCGGGGTTGAATTTCACACCCTTGGTGACCATGCCGAGCTTCGCGGTGAGCGGCCCAAGCGCGCCGAGCTGCGCGGCGAAGGCCGGGTAGTCGCGTTCGACCACGACGAGCCTCGGCATGGTGACGCCGGGGATGAGCGGCTGGTCGTTCAACACGGTGCCGTGCGGGGTGGCCATGCCGTCGGGGGTGTCGTGTTGCAGCGGAGCGGCGACGATGTCCTTGCGCACCCCGAGGTGCGTGACCGACATTTCGGAGATCTTCGCGGCGAGCACGTGAAAGATGTCGAAGTCGGTCTTCGCCTGCCACGGCGGCGCGATCGCGGGGTTGAATGAGTGAATAAACGGATGCATATCCGTCGTCGAGAGGTCATTCTTCTCATACCAGGTGGCCGGCGGCAAGACTACGTCACTGTAAATGGTTGTCGAGGTCATGCGGAAGTCGCTCGTGACCATGAGGTCGAGCTTGCCTTCCGGGGCGCTCTCGTGCCATTTCATGGTCTTCGGGCGGCGAGCCGGCATGGATTCCACTCCGCGTACGGCGGAGTCGGCGCCGAGTAGGTGCTTGAGAAAATACTCGTTGCCCTTGCCTGAGGAGCCGAGAACGTTGGCCCGCCAGACCACGAGCACCCGCGGAAAGTTCTCGGGGGCATCGGGGTCTTCGCAGGCGAACTCGAGCGAGCCGTCCTTCAGGGAATCGACGACGTATTCGGCGGGTTCCTGCCCCACGGCAACCGCGTCGTCGACCAGGTCGAGCGAGTTGCGGTTGAAGGTCGGGTAGCTCGGCATCCAGCCGCGCTTGGCCGATTCGACCATGGTGTCCGCGGTGGTGCGTCCCTTGAATATCCCGGTACCGAGCGGGCTGGCGAGGGTGTCGGCGCTCAGGCCGTCGTAGCGCCACTGGTCGGTGGCGAGGTAGAAGAAGCCGGTGCCGATCATCTGGCGCGGCGGGCGCACCCAGTCCAGGCCGAAGGCGTACTGGCCATAGCCGGTGAGCGGACGCACCTTTTCCTGGCCGACGTAATGGGCCCAGCCGCCACCGTTCACGCCCTGGCAGCCGGTCATGGTGGTCAGTGCGAGAAAGGTGCGGTAGATGGTGTCGGAGTGGAACCAGTGGTTGGTACCGGCTCCCATCAGAATCATCGAGCGACCCTGCGAGTCTTCGGCGTTCTGCGCGAATTCCCGGCCGATGCGTGCGGCGGCCTGCCACGGAACCGAGGTGATCTCCTCTTGCCAGGCTGGAGTTCCGGGGGTGGAGGCGTCATCGTAGCCGGTGGGCCATTCGCCCGGCAGACCGTCGCGGCCGACGCCGTACTGGGCGAGCAGCAGGTCGAACACGGTCGTCACGAGCACTCCGGCAACCTCGCGTACGGGTACGCCGCGGCGCACGATGCCGGCGGCACCGGCGTGGCGCTCACCGACGCTGTCAGCACTCGGCGTGATGTCGAAGCGGGGCAGGTCGATCGCGACAGAGGCACCGTCGTAATCCGGGGCATCCGCGATAGAGAGGAGTGGGTCGCGACCCTCGAGGTCGAGGTTCCATTTGCCCTTGTCGGCCTCGCTGAACCGGTGCCCGATCGACCCGTTCGGCACGAAGGCCTCACCGTTCTCGTCGAGCATGACCGTCTTGAAGGCTGCACTTGAAACGGATGCGTCGATGCCAGGCAGCGCATCGGCCGTCAGAAACTTGCCGGGCACCCACGCATCCTGACGCGGGGTGAGCGCGATCAGGTAGGCCGAGTCGCTGAACTTCTTCATGTATTCGACGAAGCGCGGGGTACGGCGGTCGACCAGGAATTCCTTGAGCACGACGTGGCCCATGGCAAGGGCGAGGGCGGCGTCGGTGCCGGGGTGCACAGCAAGCCACTCGTCGGCGAACTTGGAGTTGTCGGCGTAGTCGGGCGCGACGGTGATGACCTTCTGGCCGCGGTAGCGGGCCTCGACCATGAAGTGCGCGTCGGGGGTACGGGTGACGGGAACGTTCGAACCCCACATGATGAGGTAGCTGGAGTTCCACCAGTCGGCCGATTCTGGCACGTCGGTCTGGTCGCCGAACACCTGCGGGCTGGCGACCGGCAGGTCGGCATACCAATCGTAGAACGAGAGCATGGTGCCGCCGAGCAGCGAGATGAACCGGTTGCCGACGCCCTGCGACACGATCGACATGGCCGGAATCGGGCTAAAGCCGGCGATCCGGTCTGGGCCGTACTTCTTGATGGTGTGCACGTGGGCGGCGGCGACGATCTCGGCGGCTTCGTCCCAGGTCGCACGAACCAGGCCGCCCTGGCCACGGGCACTCTTGTACTGGCGGGAAGTTTCGGGATTGCCGGTAATCTCGGCCCAGGCCAGCACAGGGTCACCGAGGCGAGCCTTCGCTTCGCGGAAGAGGTTCAGCAGCACACCGCGCACGTAGGGGTACCGCACCCGGGTGGGCGAATAGGTGTACCAGCTGAACGCGGCGCCGCGGGGGCAGCCGCGGGGCTCGTATTCGGGGCTGTCCGGGCCGACACTGGGATAGTCGGTCTGCTGGGTTTCCCAGGTGATAATTCCGTCCTTGACGTACACCTTCCAGGAACAGCTGCCGGTACAGTTCACGCCGTGGGTGCTTCGCACCTCTTTGTCGTGGGTCCAGCGGTCACGGTAGAACGCGTCGGCGGCGCGGCCGCCGGTCTTGAACACGCTGCGCAGGTCCTCGCTGGTTTCGCCGCGGCGTAGAAAGCGGCCGAGCTTGAGCAGCGAATCGGTGACCGGACCGTCGGTGCCGGGCTTGCTGGTGGTGCTGGTCGTACCTGTGCGTGTTTTCACGGCTGCCCCTTGCGTGCCGGGGAATGCCGTAGTGGCACTCACCCTCAGAACGAGCTTCGCCGCTCACGTCGAGGCCTACAACCGCAAACCACCGTGAATAATGTTTTGCCCGGCCGGCGGCGCTTTCAGCGGACCAATCACAGGCTCTGGACAGTTGGGGCGACGTACGAGACGACACAAACGACCCTCGGGGCTTCGCGATGGGGCGTTTCGAAGCATCTCAGGTGGACGCCCGCGGCGAATTCGGCACCCCGATCAGGTTAGGCACCAAGATCGGGGTTCCCGTTTTAGTTTCAGAAATTTACCGCAAAGTCACGATCGATCCGCTCGATTTCTCCAGCGCCGCAGTCTGTTCTTGTGTCGTCACCTTATTGGCCATGATCATTCCCCATGTTGCCGTTCTGATCGGTTCGATGACGAATCTTCGATCAAGTTCGGCGCAAATCCCGCGTATTCAGAGGCTTGGTGTCGTCGGTCGCCACCGCCGTTGCGACGACGTCGATCACGCACAGGTGCGGGGCGTTGATGATGTTCAGTCCAACCGCGCGCAGCGGGCCATCGGCCTGCTCCAGCACTCCTTGAATCAACCGGTAGTGCACACCACAGACCTCGGGGTGGTCCTTGACCATCTCCGAGTATGGGCAGTCGTGCAGGTTGACCTGTTCACCATTGGCGGCGACGCTCGCGTCGAAGCCGGCCTGATCCAGGTGGTCGTCGAGGGCGTCGAGCTGACGCCGGGCTGCGGGGCCGGTGCAGCCGGCCAGGGCGGGCTGGCCTGCGGAAAGAAGCGGCAGCATCCGTCTCAACTGCTCGGCACGCTCCTGCGCGGCCGCGATCTTGCGGGCGCGAATCGAACCGAGTTCGGCACTAACCCCGCTGGCAGCGCTGTAGAGCATCTTCGGCCGCCCCTTGCTGTCGCGCGACTCGGGAGCACAGGTGACGAAACCGTCATTGATCAGGCGATCGAGGTGTTCGCGGGCGGTATTGGGGTGCAGACCAGCGGCTTCGGCGAGGTCGTTGACCGTCATCGTTCCGCGACTTTGCAGCTGGTAGAGCAGGTTCATGCGGCTCAGACTGGCGAGCGTTTTGTAACTCGGGGGTTGGGCGGCCATAACTCCATTATGACCTCCCGCAATGGGCGGCAGCAGAATAAATTATATTTCAACCCTTCCACCGCAGATTCTCCCGCTGAACGGTTGGAAAGCAAATCATTGCTCGCAAAGTAATAGTCTTAATAGACGAAATACGCAGGAAGTGGGACCACATGGCGGCAAAAGCCCGCACGCGACCGAAAGCAGGAGTCGAGTCCACTGGCGGTGAACCCGCCGAAACCCTCCGTGACTATTATGAGCGGATGTCGCTGGTGCGGGCCTTCGAACTGCGCTCCAGCGAGATGTATGCCCGCGCCAAAATCGGCGGCTACTGCCACCTAAACCTCGGTGAAGAGGCCACCGTGGTCGGCCTGACGGCCGCGATCGAAACCCGCGACTACCTGTTCACCGGCTACCGCGACCACGGCTACGCCCTTCTGCGTGGCCTGTCGCCTGAACGCGTGATGGCCGAGCTGTTCGGCAAGGTCACCGGCGTCTCCGGCGGACGCGGCGGTTCGATGCACATGTTCGACTCCGAAGCGCGCCTGCTCGGCGGCTACGGCATCGTCGGCGGGCAGATTCCCCCGGCCACCGGCGCCGCCCTCGCTCTGAAAAATCAGGAAACGGCTGGCCCAGACGCGGCCGCCGTGATGTGTCTGCTCGGTGACGGCACCACCAACATCGGCGCTTTCCATGAATCGCTCAACCTGGCCGGTTTGTGGAAGCTTCCCATCGTCTATGTGATCGTCAACAACGGGCTCGGCATGGGCACGACTGTGGAGATGGCATCCGCTGAGCCCGATCTGTACAAGCGCGCCGCGTCGTACCGCATGCCCGGCGTGCGGGTTGACGGGGACGACGTTCTCGCCGTGCGCGACGCCGCCCGGGACGCCCTCAAGCAGGCCCGCGAGTCGCGTCAACCGGTGCTGCTCGAGGTTATGTGCTATCGACTGCGCGGCCACTCAGTGGTCGACCCGGCCCGCTACCGCTCACCCGAAGAGACCACGATCGCCCAGCAGTCCGATCCGGTGCCGAGCTTTCGCGCCGAACTGATCGCCTCCGGTGTGCTCAGTGAAGCGGATGCCGCCGCCATCGACGAGGCCGCCGACGTGCGCGTCTCTGAGGCGGTCGTGTTCGCCGAGGAGAGCCCGGAGCCCGCTCGAGAAGACCTGTTCAAGTATGTATACGCAACCCCGGTGGCGAATGCGCCATCCGCTTTGCCCGGAGAACCCGTTATGGACGCACTGTGATGACTACCGAAGTAGCAACAACCCGCACGATCACGTATCGCCAGGCACTCAATGAGACCCTGCGCGCCGAGCTCGAGCGCGACGAGAAGGTCTTTCTGATCGGCGAAGAGATCGGAGTGTTCGAGGGGTCATACAAGATCACCGCCGGACTACTCGAAGACTTCGGCCCAGAGCGGGTGCTCGACGCCCCAATCGCCGAGGAAGGTTTCGTGGGCGCAGCCCTCGGCGCCGCGATGCTCGGCATGCGGCCCGTGGTCGAGATCATGACGATCAACTTCAGCCTTATCGCGATCGACCAGATCGTGAACCACGCCGCCAAAATGCGGTCGATGTTCGCCGGTCAGGTCTCCATTCCGCTGGTCATTCGCATGCCCGGCGGCGGTGGCCAGCAGCTCGCCGCGACCCACTCGCAGAACCTCGAGGTGTGGTTTGCGCACATTCCCGGGCTCAAGGTTGTCGCCCCGTCGACCCCGGCCGACGCGAAAGCGCTGCTGACCGCGGCGATTCGCGACGACGACCCGGTGATCTTTCTTGAGAACCTCTCGCTGTACAGCGCCAAGGGCGAGGTTCCCGACGGCGAACAGGTCGCCGAAATCGGCAAGGCCGCGGTTGTCAAGACCGGCACCGACCTCACCATCGTCAGCTATTCGCGCGGTACCACGACCGCCCTCGAGGTAGCCCATCAGCTCGAAGCCGAGGGTCTGTCAATCGAGGTCGTCGACTTGCGCAGCCTGCGTCCGCTCGACCGCGACACCATCTGCGCCTCGGTGAAGAAGACCGGCCACGCCGTTGTCTTCGAAGACGACTGGCTCAGCTACGGTATCGGCGCCGAGATTTCGGCGACCATCGGCGAGGGCGTGTTCGACTTTCTTGACGCCCCCGTGCGCCGCGTCGCCGCCGCCGAGGTGCCGCTGCCCTACGCCAAGGCCCTCGAGAAGGCTGCGCTGCCCAATGCCGCCGACCTCGCCAAGGTCGTGCGCGAAGTACTCAACATCTCAACTACCGCGAACGACAAGTAGGAGCCGGCCATGCCCGACGTCATCATGCCCCGCCTCTCCGACACCATGGAGGAGGGCGAACTCAGCCGCTGGATGAAGCAGGTCGGCGACGAGATCCACAAGGGCGATGTGCTCGCCGAGATCGAAACCGACAAGGCCACGATGGACCTCGAGGCCTTCGACAACGGCGTTCTCGAACAGCTGCTCGTCGTCGCCGGCGCGCTCGTACCGATCGGCGCGCCGGTCGCCCGCATCGGCGACGGCAGCAACATCGTCAAGGAGGACGCGCCCGCCGCTCCTGCCGCCACTCCTGCCGCCACTCCCAAAGCGGATGCCGCAGCTCCGGCAGCAGCACCCGCCGCGTCAGCTCCAACCGCCGCCGCGGTGGCTCCGGTTGCAGCGCCTGCCGCGTCAGCTCCAACCGCCGCCGCGGTGGCTCCGGTTGCGGCGCCTGCCGCATCAGCTCCAACCGCCGTCGCGGTCGCTCCGGTCGCTCCGGTCGCTCCGGCCGCAGCGTCGACGCCGAGCGGCGAGCTCCGCACCTCGCCGCTGGCCCGCAAGATCGGCCGCGAGCACGGAATCGACCTGCACACGATCGCGGGCACCGGGCCGCAGGGCCGCATCACCCGCACCGACGTTGACACGGCGATCCTGGCTCAGGAATCCGCAGCATCCGCTTCGGTGCCGGTAGCAGCTCAGGCAGCCCCGGCCGCCGTTTCGACCGACTCGGTCTCCGTGCCGGTCAGTCGCATTCGGGCTGTCACAGCCCGCCGACTCACCGAGAGCCAGGCTGTGCCGCACTTCTTCCTCACCAGCGTCGTCAACGTCGAGCAACTCGTCTCGTTCCGTGCCAGCGTCAACGCTTCGCTCGAAACGGTCGGCAGCAAGGTCAGCCTGAACGACCTGTTCGTGCGCGCCTGCGCTGTCGTGCTGCGCGCCCACCCCGAGGTAAATGCTTCCTGGGGTGATGGCGTCATTCTGCGCCACAACCGAGTCAACGTCGGCGTGGCCGTCGCCACCGACGATGGACTGCTCGTTCCGGTGGTGGCCGACGCCGATCAGAAGTCGCTCGCCGCCATCGCCACCGAGACGCGCACCCTGGCCGGACTCGCCCGTACGGGCAGTCTGTCCCTGGCGCAGATGTCTGGTGGAACGTTCACCATCAGCAACCTCGGCATGTTCGGCATCGACTCGTTCACCGCCGTGCTCAACCCGCCGGAGGCCGGAATTCTGGCGATCGGCGCGGCCACCGAGGTTCCCCAGGTGCGCGACGGCGAGCTCGTGAGCGTGCCCATGGTCAAGATCACCCTGACCGTCGACCACCGAGTGCTCGACGGGGCAGTCGCGGCCGCGTTCCTGCACGACCTGACCCAGCTGCTCGAGGAGCCGCTGCGCATCGTTCTCTAACCCGGGATCCCCCGCCGCCGGCGCGGCTCGGGCGCAGGCGGCACCTCTTTCGCGGCCACGACGTCGACCATCGCGAGAGTCACCAGTCCGCGCTTGGTTTGCACCGAAACAAATGCCGCGCTGCGGCTGCGCAAAAAACCGAGCGCGTCCGTATAGCCACCGGGGATTCGCGTGCGCACGACAACCCGGGTGCCGAGCGGGGCATCCGCTAGAAAAGTGAAGGGACCGCTCATCGCATCAGGCTGTACTTTTCGACGCGCGCCGACTCCCCGGCGACAAGGATGATGTCGCCATCTTCGATCACCGTGTCGAGCGAGGTGTAGCTCCAGCCCACGCCGGGCCGGTGAAACGCCGTCACGGTCACGCCGTAGCGGGCACGCACCTTGGCTTCGCCGAGCGGAACGCCGATCAGTGCGCCCGGCGGCGCCGTCTTTACGAGCGCGAAGTTCTCGCCGATCTCGATGTAGTCCTGCATGGCACCGCGTACGAGGTGCGCGACCCGTTTACCCATGTCCTTCTCAGGGTAGATGACGTGGTTGACGCCGAGTTGGGTGAGAATCTCACCGTGCGGGTCACTGACGGCCTTGGCCCAGATGTTCGGAATACCGAGCTTGAGCAGCAGTGACGCGGTCAGGATGTTCGCCTGAATATCACCGCCGATAGCCACCACCACGCTTGAGAACTCGGGCACCGAGAGCTCGCGCAGCGTCGCTTCCTTGGTCGAGTCGGCGCGCACGACGTGCGTGAGTAGTCCGTTGTGGGCCTGCACGATCTCTTCGTCACCGTCGATGCCGAGTACCTCGGTGCCGCTCTTCATGAGTTCGAGGGCCAAGGAGCTGCCGAACCGGCCGAGGCCGATGACGACGACCGATTCGGCTTCGGCCAGGCGAGCCGGGTCACGATGCCCGAACAGCGAATATTTAGCCAATGATCGGCCTTTCCTTGGGGAGTTCATAGGTGGTGTGCCGTTCGCGCAGGGCGATAGCAGAGCCGATGGTGATCGGACCGAGGCGGCCGATAAACATGAGCAAGATGAGAATGATCTGGCCGCCCCAGGGCAGCCCCGCAGTGATTCCGGTCGACAGCCCCACGGTTGCGAAGGCGCTGATCGCCTCGAATAGCAGGGCGTCCATCGAGATTTCCGTCATGAGCATGAGGGCCGCCGTTGCGGCGATGATCACGGCCACCGCGAGCAGGGCAATCGTGATCGCCTCCCGGTGCACCGCCCGGGAGAGGCGCTTGCCAAAAACGTTGACGGCAACCGCACCGCGCAGCTCGGTCCAGAGGATGAAGAACAAGACGGCGAAGGTCGTGATCTTGATGCCACCAGCGGTTCCGGCCGGGCCGCCACCGATCAGCATGAGTACATCCATTCCGAGCAGGCTCGCCGAGTCCATTTGGCCGATATCGATGCTGTTGAAACCCGCGGTGCGGGTCTGCACCGACTGAAAGAAACCGGTCAGCAACTTTCCGGGCCAGTCCAGCGGCCCGAGCGTATTCGGATTCGACCATTCAACCGCGGTGATATATGCCGTTCCGAGAATGAGTAGTGCGATCGTGCCGGCCACGACGATGCGGGTATTCATGGTCCAGGTGCGAATCGACCAGCCGCGCCTTGGATTCCGCACCTGCGCTCGCAGCTGCCGTCGCAACTGCACGATCACCGGAAAGCCCAACCCGCCGAGGATCACGGCGGCACTGATCGGAAGGCAGATCCAGGCATCCGTTGCGAAACTCATCAAGTTGTCGCTGAACAGGGCGAAACCGGCGTTATTGAAGCTTGACACGGAGTGGAACACGCCGAGCCAGATAGCCCGGCCAACCGGCTCGCCGTAGCCGATCATGAACCGTAAGGCCAGCATGACCGCGATGGTCACCTCGATGGCGAGGGAGATGCGCACGACACCGAGCACGAGTCCCTTGACGTCTTCGAGGCCGACACTCTTGGTCTCGGCGACGGCCGTGACGCGCGAGCGCAGCGAGAGTTTGCGGGCGATCGCCAAACCGACCACCGAGGCGAACGACATGATGCCGAAGCCGCCGATCTGGATCAGCACCAGAATCACGATCTGGCCGAACGGCGTCCAGTAAACCGCCGTGTCGACGACGGTCAGCCCGGTGACGCAGACGGCGCTCGTGGCGGTGAACAGCGCTTCCAAGAAGGACGCCCCGCCGGGGCCGACGCGGGAGTTCGGCAGCATGAGCAGGGCGGTACCGACGAGGATGGTCAGGGCGAAGCCGGAGACCACGACTTGCGCTGGATGCAGGCGGTAGCGCTTCGTTGTGTTGCCGCGTTCGCGGACTGCCCGTGAGTGCACGGTCCAACTCTACGCTGGGAGCGCCCGCTGGCCCGGACGGGCAGGAATGTGGGGTACACCCGGCTCCTCGTTCCTGAGCGTGGGCGGACACAAACTCCCCGAGCCCGCCTTATGAACCTGGGCCCAGTTTATTGACTTGGCCCACGTTCCGGGCCCCATGCAAGCGCGTGCTGGCCGGGTTTGTTCGGCAGTCATTTGTAGTCGGTTCGACGAGCTTCGTCTAGCCCCTTTTTTCGGTACGCGGCGACCACAACAGGTACGCAATACTCGACACTGGGGGAAAATAATGATAAAGCGCGAAGGACTAGAACCGGTACGAATACGCGTGCTGCGGCCACAGGAACGGATCCTGTCGCACGCGATGATCGCGGCGCTCGCCCTGTTCATCCCGCTCTTTCTCGTGTTCTACTGGTTGTCTATTCCACGCCAGACCTGGCCGTTTGTGCTCGAAATTCAGTGTGGGGTTACCGCCCTCGGCGTGATCTTCGCGCTCGGAGTCAGCAAAATGACGCTGCGCGTCGCCCCCGATCGTCTGTCGGTACGGAGTCTGCTCGGCCGCAAAACGCGCGTCGCCACCGCCGATATCGACAGTCTCGTGCTGGTCGAGCTCTATCAGAGCGAATCTATCGATTGTCTGCCGTACCTGTACCTGCTTGATTCCGGCGGCGATGTGCTCGTGCGGCTGAACGGACACGTCTGGTCGCGGCAATCGCTTGAAACCGTGATCGACGAGCTCGGCGTTACCGTGCTGCGCCCACCCGATCCGTTCACGGCGGCCGAACTCGGCCGCCTGCGGCCCCAGCTGGTTGGCCGCTTGACGCGACACACCGCAAAACTGATCGGTTAGTGCCCGCGTCCCGACACCACATCGGCCACCCGCGCGAGCGGAGACGTCGTGTGGCGACCGGTCAACTCAGTGCGGTCGGCGAACGAATAAGCGCGATACAGCGCCGTGACCGCGAGCCAGCGGAGCGGTTCCGGCTCCCACGGGCGTACCCGATGGTTCACCCAAGGCAGTCCGGTGAGCGCACTATCGCGGCCGAGAATCAGGTCAGTCAGGGTGCGTCCGGCCAGGTTCGTGGTCGCCACCCCGGTGCCCACATAGCCGCCGGCCCAGGCCAGTCCGGTCTGCGGGTCAAGACCGACGGTCGCGGCCCAATCCCTGGGCACACCGAGCACGCCCGACCACGCATGATCGATATTGGCGTCCTTAGTCGCAGGAAAGAAGCGCACCAAAATCTCGCGCAGGGCGTCGATGGTGGTTTGCGGGGTCTCGCCGTCGGCATCCGTTTTCGAACCGAATCGGTAGGGAACCCCGCGCCCGCCGATAGCGATGCGGTCGTCGCACGTGCGCTGCGCGTACATATAGGCGTGCGCCATGTCCCCCAACGTTTCCCGACCCGACCAGCCAATCTTTTCCCAAATGGATGCATCGAGCGGCTCGGTCGCGATCAGCGACGAATTCATGGGAAGCCAGGTACGGTGCAACCCCTTGAGCGCGGCCGTGAACCCCTCGGTCGCGCGCACGACGAACGCGGCGTCGACGGTACCGTATTCGGTCACTGCCCGGTTGGCCGCGATCTCGCTCACCAGGGTGTTTTCGTAGAGCTCAACGCCGAGCGCTTCGACCGCGCGGGCCAGCCCAGCCACGAGCGCCGCCGGATTAATGCGCGCGCAGTGCGGATGCCACATGCCCCCGGTGGTTCCCGTCACGTTGATGCGGTTTTGCGCTTGGGCCCGCGAGAGCAACTCGACGTCGGTGTGCTCCCAGGACTGCTCGGCCCGCGCGGCATTTTCGAGTCGCCGCTGCTGCGGGGCATCGTAGGCGATGGTGAATTCGCCGCCCTTGACAATGCCGGCATCGATGCCCTCCGCTGCGGCCACCCGGATAACCTCGTCGACCGTGTCGTTCATCGCGGCTTGAAAGTTTTCGACCGCCGGTCGGCCGTGTTTTTTCAGATACTGGTCACGACCGCCGGTGATCGAGTTCGTGAGCCAGCCGCCGTTACGTCCGGAGGCGCCGAACCCGGCGAAGCGGGCTTCGAGCACCACGATACGCAGCTGCGGCGCCGCCTTCTTGAGGTAGTACGCGGTCCACAGGCCGGTATAGCCGGCGCCGACAATGACGACGTCGGCCCGGGTCGACCCGGGCAGGGCTGGCCGAGGTACTGGCTGCCCGAGCTGGTTCCACCAGAAGGAGACGTCGCCATTGCGCCGGGGGGTCACTCGAGTCACGATTGGGCTGCCTTCTTTCGGTCTCGTTCGAGCCGCAGCCGGGCAGCGAGTGCACGTTCGCCATCGAGCTTTGCCGCCACCGGAGCCCAAAGCACAACCGCAACTCCGGCACCGATCAGCAGCCCGCCGATGGTATCGGTCAACCAGTGCACGCCGAGGTAGGTGCGGCTGAGCAGCATGACAATCGTGTACGCGGCACCGGCCAGGGCAATCCATAGACGCGGAAAAATGATGGCGAAGCACACCGCCATGGTGGCCGCATTGGCGACGTGGCCAGACGGAAACGAGCCAAAATCGGAGGTGACCAGCATGTCTTCCGGCCGGGCCCGACCAAAGACCTGCTTCAGGACTTGCACAGCGCCAGCACTGACCACGGTAGCCGCGAGATAGTAGCCGGCCGCCCACGGACGTTTGATAAACACGATGACCAGGGTGATGACGATCGGCACGATCAGCACGCCAAACAGACCGCCACCGAAGGCGTTCATGAACAGCGACGGAATCTCCCAGATCGGAGAGCGGTGTTCGATCACCTCGCCCATCCACTCGGTGTCGACCTCGAGGACGAGTCCGTTGGCACGCACGACGACGACCAGACCAAGCAGGGCGGCCAGTGCGACGGCAGACATCCCGCTGATCACGGGCCAGCGGCGGGAGATGCGGCGCGCTGCGGGGTCGGCGGCGCGCTCCGGAGACTTCGGGTTCATCATCCCGCCATCGTAGAACAGCCGCTCCCGATTCGGCCATCGGCGGGCCGAACCCGCACCATCCGCTCCCCGGCGTTTGCACCGGGCCTAGGTCCGAAAACTGGGCCCATCCTAGATCATGGGCCACGACCCTTAGGTGCGCCCAGAGCTGCGAGCGGGCTTAGCGCTCGAGCGCCGGCACGGTGCGCGGCCGCACGATCAGCCAGAGCGAGAGGAGCGACACCACCGCGGTGACTCCCATAACGGATGCCATCGGTATCGACGTTCCTACTCCCAGCAGTCCCACAACCGGCGAGATCAGGCCGGCCACACCGAAGTTCGCCGCGCCGAGCAAGGACGCCGCGGTTCCGGCCTCATGCCCGTGCGCGTTCAGGGCGATGACCTGAACGCTCGGCAGAGTGAAGCCGCAGGCGGCGATGAAGAACCACAGCGGAACCAGCGTGCCCCACAGCCCCATGCCGGCAAAGTCCAGGAGCACGATCGCCCCGGCAGTGAGCAGCAGCACGATCGTGGAGACCGACAGAATCCACTGCGGGCCGATGTTGAATCGGTGCATCAGCCGCGAGCTCAACTGCACACCGGTGACGACACCGAGCGAGTTCACGGCAAAGAGCAGGCCGTATTCCTGCGGACTGAACCCGTAGACATCCTGAAAGAGAAACGGCGAGGCCGAGAGGTAAGAGAACAGCCCGGTGAACGTCATCGCGCCGATGATCGCGACGCCGACAAAGGTGCGGTCGCTCAGCACAGCTTTGTAGCGCTGCGCCAGGGTGTTGTGCCCCTTCACGTGGAGCTCGCTCTCGGGCAGGGTCTCCACGATCCAGAACGCAACGGCCAAAATCACGATGACGCCGTAGGCGGCGAGCACCCAGAAGATGCCGCGCCAGTTCATCACGAGCAGAAGCTGCGAACCGATTACCGGCGCAAGTACCGGCGCAAGGCCGCTGACCAAGGCCAGCCGGGAGAGCATACGCACGAGCGGCTTGCCGCCGAACAGGTCGCGCACCATGGCCATCGCCACGACCGCACCGGCCGCAGCGCCAAAGCCCTGCAGCACGCGAAACACCGCGAGCACAATAATGTCGTTCGACATCGCGGCACCGACGCAAGCGAGAATGTGCAGGCCGGCCGCCAGCATGAGCGGCAGCCGTCGGCCCACCTTGTCGCTCCACGGACCTACGACGAGCTGCCCGAACCCGAAACCGATCATGGTTCCGGTCAGGGTGAGCTGAATGACCGACGGCAAGACACCGAATTCGCTCTCGAGTGTCGGGAAGGCGGGCAGGTAGAGGTCGATCGTGAACGGGCCCAGGGCGGTGAGGGCTCCGAGAATGAGAATGTAGACGATGCGCTGTCGCCGGCTCAGCTTGTCCCCGGGATGCACGGCAGTCGAGGAGAGTTGCTCGGCACTGATGACGGGGATGCTGGCGGTAATCACGTAGCGGATGTCCTTGGTTGGTTTAGCGAGGATGGCTGGCGGGCGACACGGCCGCCCTTGCGCCAAGCGCGGAGAGCGCGAAAGTATTCCCACGATCCAGCTGCGGGTCGAGCAGCAGCGCCTCGAAGGCCAGCTCGGCCGCCCCGATCAACAGCAGATTCGAGCCGAGCAGCGCTGGCGCGATCCGCACCCCGTCGAACGCGGTCCCCAGTGACAGAGCGGCGACCGCGCGGCTGAGCCGGTCGGGGTCGACGGCATGCAGCGCGGAGAGAAAGCCGCCGAGCACGATCACCTGCGGGTTGAGCACGTTGACCGCGCCAGCCAGGGCGACGGCCAGAAAATCGAGCTGCCGGGCGACCTCGGCGTGCACCACCGGGGAGTCGGAGGCGAGCAGCGCGCGTTCGAGGGTATCGGCATCCGTTTCGCTCGCGCGGAGGCCTAGCGCCTCGAGCAGGGCGTCGCGGGTCACCTCGGCTTCGAGGGTGCCCGCGATGCCAGCTGAGTCTTTCTGCCCACTCGCACTGACCCGGACGTGCCCGAATTCTCCGGCGTAGCCCGCTCGGCCACCGGCCGCGACGCCCCCGACTACGAGGCCGCCGCCGATTCCGCTCGACCCTCCGTTGAGGTAGATCAGGTCGGTCATGCCTTGCCCGGCGCCAAAGTAGCGTTCAGCGGTGACGCCGAGGCTCGCGTCGTTCGCCGCGACGACGGGCAGGCCCGTTGCCGCCGCGAGCAGATCACCGAGCGGCTCGTCCACCCAGCCGAGGTGTGGGGCGTGGCGCACCAGACCGTCGGACGCACGCACCAGGCCGGGCACGGCAACGCCTATTCCGATTATGGAATATTCGCTCAGCTCGGACCGAAGCTTGTCAACGATGCTCACAGTGATCGCCACGGCCTCGGCGGCCGTCGGCGACGATCTTGTTGCGAAGCGGATTCGGCGGTGCACGACGCCGCTCAGAGCGACCACTCCCACGGTGATCGCGTCGATCTCGGGGTTCAGCGCGAGGGCCACCACTCCGTCGCTCGCCGCGACGATCGGACTCGGCCGACCAGCCAACCGGGTCGGGTCGGGCATGCGCTCCTCAACCAACCCGCGCTCGACGAGTTCGGCAACCAATGCGCCAATCGTCGACCGATTCAGGCCGGTCAGTCGGGTGAGCTGCGCCCGCGACGCTGCCCCGCCCCGGTGCACCAGGCGCAGAATGATCGACAGGTTGCGGCGACGCAGATCGTCATGGTTGGTGCCCTGCATGGCGTGCACTGCTCTCGACTCTCACTCGTGGGTCAGAATTCAGGTTACCGCCCCGGATGGACTCCGTAGAGTGATACGTTGCCAGAGTCAACAAATCATCGACGGCGCTAACAGTCAAGAGGTGCCAGACAGGGACACCATGGAATTTCGTTATCTCGGCAACAGCGGATTAAAAGTTTCTGAAATCACCTACGGCAATTGGCTCACCCACGGTTCGCAGATTGCGAATGACACCGCGACGGCCTGCGTGCGCGCGGCGCTCGACGCGGGAATCAGCTCCTTCGACACCGCGGATGTGTACGCCAACACCGTGGCAGAGCAGGTACTCGGCAACGCACTCAAGGGCGAACGCCGCCAATCTCTTGAGATCTTCACCAAGGTTTTCGGCCCAACTGGCCCCAAAGGTCACAACGACACCGGGCTATCCCGTAAGCACATCCTCGAATCCATTGATGGCTCGCTCACTCGGCTGCAGACCGACTACGTCGACCTGTACCAGGCACACCGCTACGACGTGGAGACTCCGCTCGAAGAGACCATGCAGGCCTTCGCCGACGTTGTGCGCCAGGGTAAGGCCCTATATATCGGAGTGAGCGAGTGGAACGCCGAGCAGTTGCGGGCCGGCCACAAGTTCGCCGCCGACCTGGGTGTTCAGCTCATCTCCAACCAGCCGCAGTATTCGATGCTCTGGCGCGTGATCGAGTCCGAGGTGGTTCCGGCCGCCGAGGAACTCGGCGTCTCCCAGATCGTCTGGTCCCCGATTGCACAGGGCGTGCTTACCGGCAAGTATCTGCCGGGGCAGGCGCTCCTTGAAGGCAGCCGGGCAACGGATGCCAAGGGTGGCGCCAACACGATCCAGCGCTGGATGAGCACCGAGGTTCTCACGGCCGTGCAGAAGCTGCGCCCGATCGCCGACGACCTCGGGCTCACCATGGCGCAGCTCGCGCTCGCCTGGGTGCTCGCGAATAAGAACGTCGCCTCCGCCATCATGGGTGCCTCCCGCCCAGAGCAGGTCGCCGACAATGTGAAGGCTGCCGGAGTGCAGCTCGACGCCGACGTGCTCACGAGAATCGATGCCGCCGTGCGCGACCTGGCCGAGTTTGACCCGCGCAAAACCGTCTCGCCGGAGCAGCGCGAAGCGTAAGCCAGCGGCATCCGCTTTATAAAATTTAGGAGTACGCAATGAGAATCGCCGTTACCGGTGGCAGTGGCAAGCTCGGACGCAGCGTCGTCGCGCGCCTGGCGGGCGAGGGCCACAAAGTCACCAACCTCGACCAGTCGGGAACTCGCGATTTCGGATTCACGAAAATCGACCTCACCGACTACGGCCAGGTGAGTGACGTGATGTTCGGCATCAACGACCGCACCGACGGGTTCGATGCCGTTGTGCATCTCGGAGCCATTCCGGCACCGGGAATCGCGCCAGACGTGGCTACCTTCCACAACAATATGCTCGCGACCTACAACGTGTTTCAGGCGGCGCGGCGGGCCGGCATCAAGACGATCGTCTACGCCTCAAGCGAGACGACCCTGGGCCTGCCGTTCGATATCGACCCGCCATACATTCCCGTCGACGAAGAGTACCCGGCACGGCCCGAGAGCACGTATTCGCTGGTCAAGCACCTCGAAGAGCAGATGGCCATTCAGCTGGTGCGCTGGGACCCGCTGCTCAGCATCACGGCGCTGCGCTTCTCCAACGTGATGAATCCGGACGACTACGCGGCCTTCCCCGGCTACGACGCTGACGCCACCCTGCGCAAGTGGAACCTCTGGGGCTACATCGACGGTCGCGACGGCGCTCAGGCCGTGCTCCGGGCGCTCGAGCAGGCACAGCCGGGCTTCGAGACGTTCATCATTGCGGCCGCCGACACCGTGATGAGCCGGTCGAGCGCGAGCTTGGCCGCCGAGGTCTTTCCAAACGTCACCGTCACTAAAGAGGTCGACGAACACGAGACTCTGCTGTCGATCGACAAGGCGAAGCGGATGCTCGGCTTCGCCCCCGAGCACAGCTGGCGCGACCACGTGTAGTTCGCCACCGCAACCGCAGGCCTAACGACTGACGCGCTCGCTTGCCCCCAGGACGGCGAGCTCACTGCGGCGCGGCATGCCCTCCCAGTCCCCCGGAACCAGGCAGGCGTAGGCACCCACCGTGACGGCGGTGGTCAGCCGGGTGGCCACGTCGCGGCCCAGCAGGTATTCGGCGAGGTAGCCGGCCACGAAACCGTCCCCGGCGCCCACGGTGTCAAGCGGCGTGGTGGGAATGGCCGCCCGCTCGTATTCCAGGCTCTGAACGACGGCAACCGCACCACGCTCGCCGAGTTTCACAACGGCCTCGCCGGCCCCAGCCTCGATCAAATGATGCGCCAGCAGCAACGGCGTCGCCGCATCGCCGACCGCGATGGCCGCCTCGTCGTCGCCGGCGAAGACGACGTCAACGAACGGCAGGATGCGGCGGTATATGGCGCCGGCCTCAGCGGGCGACCAGAGCTTGCCTCGAAAATTGAGGTCGAATGACACGGTGACGTCGGCATCGCGAGCCACCCTGATTGCCTCGAATACGGCGTCAGCAGCGGTGTCAGAGAGAGCGGGCGTGATGCCCGTGAGGTGCAGCAGCGACGCAGTGCGAATGAGCTCGGGGTCAATGTCGCCTGGCGTCAGTCGCGGCCCGGCATTGCCGCGACGGTAGTACCAGACGCGGGTATCCCGGCTCGTGCGACGCTCCTTGACCATGAGCCCCGTCGGTGCCTCCGAATCGCGGATTCCCACCACCCGCACGCCCTCCGCGCTGATTTCGCGCAGCACGAGGTCACCGAGGGAGTCCTCGCCCACCCGACCGATCCAGGTGACCGGCGTGCCAAGGCGTCGCAGCGCGATGGCTACGTTGCTCTCGGAACCGCCAATGCCCAGGGTCATGGCCCGGGTATGCTGCAGCGGCCCAAAGGTGTCTGCGCTCATCAGGGCCATCGTTTCGCCCAGGGTCACAACCGAGGGAGCGACGGATGCGGCGCTCATCGCTGCGCCAGGGCATCCGCTGCGAGGCTGGTCACTCGCTGCGCCCGTTCGGCGAGCGCCACGAGCGACCCACCTTTCAGCGCGTCGCCCACGAGCGGGCCGCCGAGACTCACGGCGAGGGCACCGGCGTTCAGCCAGCGCGGAATGTCTTCGAGGCCGATCCCGCCGGAGGGAACGAACTCCAGGTCGGGAAACGGCCCGCGCAGGTGCGAACCGTACTGCGGCCCCACGGTTTCGGCCGGGAAAATCTTCACGGCGGTGGCACCGGCGGCCCAGGCGCCGTAGAGCTCAGTGGGCGTCAGCCCGCCCGGGAACACGGGAATGCCCTCGCGCACGGCGAGCGCGATCACATCGAGGTTTACGATCGGGGTCACGAGATAGTGCGCCCCGGCCGCGATGGCGAATTCGGCCTGGCGCACGGTCACGATGGTTCCAATCCCCACTTCGACGTCGTCGCCCACCCGCGTGAGCAGGGCGGGCAAATGCTCGAAGGTGCCGGATGTGCTGAGTGTGAGTTCGATCGAGCGCACGCCATTCTCGGCGAGCGCGTCGACCACGGGATCGTAGTCGGTCGCGGCGCTCGCGCGCAACACGGCGATGATCGGGTGCTGGCGCAGTCGAGCGGATGCCGGCACGCGGGCCGGCGAGGGGGCGAGGGTCACGGTGACTCCTGGGTTTGTTCTACACGGGGGTTGAAACTTGGGACGGCACTGGCCGTCGACCGACGAACGATGAGTCGGGTGGGGACACTGCCGGTCTGGTGCGTTTTGGGGTTGAGCACAGCGGCCGCGGCAAGGGCGCCAAGGACTCGGCTGGAGCTGTCGACGGTGGTCAGCGCTGGCCAGGCGAGCCCGTCTGGGAGGGAATCGTCACAGCCGATCACGCTGATTCGGCCCGGAACATCGATGCCGCGAGCGCGGAGCGCCGCGAGCACTCCGAGCGCGACCTGGTCGTTGAAGGCGAGCACGGCAGTGGCCCGGTCGGTGTCGAGGTCGGTGCCCGCCGCGAGCCCGGCCGCGAAGTCGGGCCGCTCGATCCCCACGATGGTTAGGTTCAACCCGAGTTCGCCGCAGACTCGGATAAGTGCGGCTCGTTTCTGGCGCGCCGACCAGGAACGGGCGGGTCCGTCGAGATAGGTGAGCCTGCGGTGGCCGAGCGCGTGCAGATGGGTGACGGCCGACGTGAAGCCAGCGTCCACGTCAATGACCACCTGGCTCAGCCGAGGTGGCACGTCCACGCCGACATCGAGCCGTCGGTTGGCGAGCACAACCGGCAGCCGGCCGGCCGCGGCCACGATCTGTTCGTCGGTCAGCCGGCTGGAGGTGAGCACGAGGCGATCAACCTGGGTGGACATCTGACGCACCAGGGCGTACTCGCGGTCGGGATTCTCATGGGAATCGCCGATCACAATGCCCATATCGTACGCGCCAACGAGCGATTCGAGTTCGGCCAGGAACGAGGTATAGAAGGGGTTGGTGATGTCGGGAAAGATCACACCGATGTTGCCGGTCGTACCGGTCACGAGGCCGCGCGCCAGTCGGCTCGGGGTGTAGTCCAGTGCAGCGGCTACTCGCACGACGCGGTCTTTGGTCGCGGCTACAACGGCATCGGATCCGCTCAGCGCGCGCGACGCGGTAGCGATCGACACGCCGGCGGCCTCAGCAACCTGTCGAATCGTTGTCGCCACTTGACCCGCCCGCCGGAAAGAATGAGAATAGGGAATGAAATCGTTTACATTTATCCTATAACAGCCACAAGGATCCCGCCAGATGCCCACCAGAGTCTTGCTCCGCGACGTTGCCCTGCACTTGAACGACCGGGATGAGGTGGCCGTCGCGCTGCGTTCGCTACCCGCCGGCACCCTGATTGATCTCGGCATGGGAGGCGCGGAACTAACCCTCCCAGCCGATATCCCGCGCAGCCACAAGTTCGCCCTCGTCGCCATCGCCACGGGCGCACAGGTACACAAATATGGGCAGTCCATCGGTCGCGCGACCGCGGCGATCGCCGCCGGCGAGCACGTGCACAGCCAGAACCTCGGCATGGACGACACCGGGCGCACCCACGAGTTCGGCACCAGTCGCACCGACCTCGCGGTACCGAGCGAGCCCATGCCCACGTTTCTCGGCTACCCGCGCGCCGACGGTCGAGTGGGCACCCGCAACTATGTGGGCATTCTCACCTCGGTGAACTGCTCGGCCACGGCCGCCAACCTCATCGCCGAGGCCTTTCGCGGCTTCGCCCTCGACGAGTTCGAGAACGTCGACGGCGTGATGGCTCTCACGCACCAGAGTGGATGCGGCCTGGTCCCCACCAGCGAAGGTGGCCAGGTTCTGCTGCGCACCCTCCGCGGCTACGCGGCGCACCCCAACTTCGGCGGCCTGCTCGTCGTGGGCCTTGGCTGCGAAATGGTCCCGGTCGAGTCGCTCGTGCAGGGCTACGATTTGCCGAGCGACACCCTCGTGTCTTCCATGAACATCCAGGGCGAGGGCGGCGTGCGCGCTACCGTCAAGGAGGGCATCGCCCGCATCCGCGCCATGCTGCCCGAGCTCAACGCGCGCTCGAGGGTTCCGGTTCCGGTATCCGAACTCGTGCTGGGCCTGAACTGCGGCGGCTCCGACGGCTTCTCCGGCATCACCGCGAACCCGGCCCTGGGTGTGGCGTCGGACTTGCTCGTGGCGTATGGGGCGACATCCGTTCTGGCAGAAACACCGGAGGTGTTCGGCGCTGAGCATTTGCTCACCAGCCGCGCAGTCTCGCCCGCGGTCGGGCAACGACTGCTCGACCGCATCGAGTGGTGGCAGGGCTACGCGCGGCAGGGCGGCGGTAGCCTCGATAACAACCCGTCCCCCGGCAACAAGGCCGGCGGGCTGACCACCATTCTGGAAAAGTCACTCGGCGCCGTCGCGAAGGCCGGGCAAGCGAACCTCTCCGCAGTATATGAGTACGCCGAGCGCATCACCGAACGCGGTCTCGTCTTCATGGACACCCCCGGCTACGATCCGGTGTCGGTGACCGGCATCATCGCCGGCGGCGCAACTGTCGTGTGCTTCACCACCGGTCGCGGCTCGGTGTTCGGCTCCAAGCCCACGCCGTCGATCAAGCTCGCCACCAACTCGGAGACTTTCAACCGGATGCCCGATGACATGGACCTCAACGCGGGCCGCATCGTCGACGGCACGGCCACCCTCGCCGAAGTCGGGGCAGAGATCTTCGCCCTCATCATTCGAGTGGCATCGGGCGAACAGACCGTGAGCGAAGAGCTCGGCGTTGGCCAGGAGGAGTTCATCCCCTGGCAGTTCGGCACCGTCACCTGAGCACCCCGGCCGCAAGTTCTCCGCGCATAACTCCTGCAAATCGAGACGGCCGAGCCGGACTGCCGCGTGATTCCGGGGCCGACTTGTGGTCTGCCCCGGAATCTGCAGGAGTTACACGCCGGGGCCGGCGGACCGGTCCGCCGACACTCGGCGAGCGGATTCCTCTGGTTTACCAGTCGTGCATGGTCCCGTCGCGCTGCAGCCGGTTCACCGGCAGGTACGCGGGCGTGTAGTCGAAGGTAGCGGCGAGCGCCTCGTCGTACTCGACACCGAGGCCGGGGTTGTTGCCCGGGTGCAGCAGGCCGTCCTTAAAGGTGTAGCTCGTCTGAAACACCGACAGGGTGTCTTCGGAGTGCTTCATATACTCCTGGATGCCGAAGTTGTGAATGGCGAGGTCGAGGTGCAGGGCGGCTGCCTGGCCGACCGGCGAGATATCGGTTGGTCCGTGGAAACCAGACTTGATCTGGTAGATCGCCGCGAAGTCGATGATCTTTTTGAGCGCGCTGATGCCGCCGGTGTGGGTGACGGCACTGCGCACGTAATCGATGAGCTGCTCGGTGATCAGGGTCTGATAGTCGAAAACCGTGTTGAAGACCTCGCCGATGGCCAGTGGCGTCGTCGTCTGCGCGCGCACCCGGCGCAGGCTCTCCTGGTTTTCGCCGGGGGTGCAGTCCTCGAGCCAGAACAAGTCGTAGGGCTCGAGCGATTTACCGAGGATGGCAGCCTCGTTCGGCGTAAGCCGGTGATGGCCGTCATGCAGCAGCGGCAGGTCATAGCCGAATTCCTCGCGCACGGCCGCGAAGATCGTCGGGATGTGCCGGAGGTACGCGCGGCTGTCCCACTGCTCCTCGGTAGGAACCGAAGTGCGCTTGGCTGGTTCGTAGTCGTAGCGCTCGCCGGGCTTCTGGTTCGTGGCCACACCGTAGACCTGGCCGAGGCCGGGCACGCCCGTTTGCACGCGGATGGCCTTGAACCCCTGGTCGAGGTGGTTCTGAATGGAGTTGAACAGCGACGGCAGGTCCGATCCGGACGCGTGCCCGTAGGCGAGGGCCCCCGTGCGGGAGGCCCCACCGAGCAGTTGATACACCGGCTGGCCGGTAACCTTGCCCTTGATATCCCAAAGGGCAACGTCCACCGCTGCGATCGCCGCCATCGTGACGGGACCGCGACGCCAATATGCCCCGCGGTACAGGTACTGCCAGGTGTCTTCGATCGCCTGCGGGTCGCGGCCGATCAGCAACGGCACGATGTGCTCCTGCAGGTAGACGACCACTGAAAGCTCACGCCCGTTGAGAGTCGCATCGCCGAGGCCCGTCACGCCGTCCGACGTGGTGATCTTCAGAGTGACGAAGTTCCGGCCGGGGCTCGTAACGAAAACTTCTGCATGTTTAATGACGCTCATAGTGCGGCTCCTTCTGGTGTTATAGAGACTGGTGCGATGCCAGCGGATGCGTCGTCGCGCCGCGCGTATGCCGCCAGCGGCAGGGTGTAGGCGAGGTCGATGGCTGTCTCCGTCGCCTCGTCCAGGGTGAGTCGGTGTTCGGCCACGAGCTTGGAGAGGTAGCCGGCGTCGATGCGTCGGGCGAGGTCGTGTCTGGCCGGAATCGACGCGAACGCACGGGTGTCGTCGACGAAACCGCTCGTGTTGTAAAAGCCAGCGGTCTCGGTGACGAGCTCACGGAACCTCGCCATGCCTCCAGGCGAATCGAGGAACCACCAGGGTGCACCGAGCCGCACCGAGGGGTAGGCCCCCGCGATCGGGGCAAGTTCCCGCGAATACACGTTCTCGTCGGTCGTGAACAGGATGATGCGAAACCGCGGGTCAAGACCGAAGGCGTTGAGCAGCGGCTGCAGCCCGCGGGTGTAATCCACCTGGCGAGGAATGTCGAACCCGTTGTCCGGTCCGAAGGCGGCAAAGATCTGGTCGGAATGGTTGCGCTGCACTCCCGGGTGCAGCTGCATGACGAGCCCGTCTTCGACCGACATGCGAGCGCTCTCGAACAGCATGTTGGCTGCGAAGGCCGCGCCGGTGGCCGCATCGACCGGCCCGGCGAGCGCCTGGTCAAAGATGCGCTGGGCATCCGCTGCGGAAAGTGGGGTGGTATCGGCGGAGAGGTGGCCATGGTCGGTGGCCCGGGCGCCGGCCGCCACGAATGCGAGCCGTCGTTCCTGCACGGCCACCAGGAAACTCGCGTAGTCCGTGATCTCGGTGCCGTTGCGGGCGGCGAGCGCGCGCACGGAGGCCCGCCATGCTGCGCGATCGGGGTAAAAAATTCCGTCGGGCCGGAAGGTGGGAACGACGCGCTCGCCCCAGCCGTCTGCGGCGAGCGCTGCATGGTCGGCCAGGTCGGAATCCGGCGCATCCGTCGTGCTGAGAATCTCGATATTGAAACGATCAAAGAGTGAGCGGATGCGCCACGACGGCGCGGCCAGTGCGGCTGACAGCTGGTCGTAAATCGCATCAGCCGTGGCTGCGGAGGGTTCTTCGGCAATGCCGAAGACCTCTACCAGCTCGTGTTCCATCCAGTACCGGGTGGGGGTTCCCCGAAACAGCTTCCACATGGAGCAGAAGCGCCGCCAGACGAGGCGGTGGTCGGTCTCGTACGCGTCGCCGTTCAGGGGCCGAACGCCGAGATCTTGTTGACGGTAGCCCTGGGACACGAGCATTCGCACGAGGTAGTGGTCTGGAATGATGAACAGTTCGGCCGGGTCGCCGAAGGCATCGTTGCGCCGGATGGCCCCGGCATCAATGTGCCCGTGCATCGAGACGATCGGCAGTGCGGCGACGCTCTGGTAGAGCTCACGGGCGATCGAGCGCTGGGTCGGTTCGGCCGGGAGCGCCCGGTCAGGGTGAAGTTTCCATGGCGTCTTGGCCATTTTCTGCCTCCTCGTTGAAACAAAATGAGTGTTGTTGCAGTCGGTCGAGCCCGATGAACGCGTCATTGCCGGGTCCGTTGAGACCACTATATGCACGTAAGTAGGAGTAACGGAACGGTCATGGTCGCCAATAATGCAAACTTTCTCTCGTTATAAAACTGAGACTTGACGAAACGCTGCAAACGTTTGCAGACTGTAGCCACGGTCCGCAAACGCTCGGACCATTACACAGGGTGGTGGTGAGCATGGTCGTGACCATTCGCGATGTGGCCCGCGCCACCGGAGTATCGATTTCCACGGTCTCCCGGGCGCTGGCCAACCCGGAGCAGGTTGCCGAGGCCACCCGCGTGCACGTGCAGGAGACGGCCCGAACCATGGGCTACCGGCCTAACCGCGCTGCCCGGGGACTCGTCACCGGCCGCACCGGCAGCATCGGCCTCGTCGTACCCGACCTCGAAAACCCATTTTTCGGATCAATTTGCAAGGGAGTGCAGGCCCGTGCCCGCGCCGCTGGCTACGCAGTGTTCATCGCCGACACCGACGAAGATCCGCTCCTCGAAGACGAGGTCGTGCGCGGCCTGACCAAGCAGGTCGACGGCGTCATTCTCTGCTCCCCCCGCGGCTCCGACGAAGCCGTCGGCCGCGTCGCCGAGGACAGCTCACTCGTGCTCGTCAACCGCACCCTGGCCGGCGTCCCGTCGATCACATTCGACAATGGCGGCGGCGCCCGAGCAGTGATGCGGCACCTGGTGGCGCTCGGTCACCGCACGATCGCCTACGCGGCCGGCCCGATCACCTCGTGGTCAAACCGGGAACGCGACACGGCCCTGCGCGACTTCGCCGAACAGTCCAACGATGTTGAACTGATCGAACTCGGCAGTTTTCCGCCGGTGTTCTCCGGAGGAACCCAGGCGGCGGACCTTGCACTCGCGAGCGGCGCCACGGCTATCGTGGCCTTCAACGACCTCGTCGCTGCCGGGCTCGTCGACCGGCTGCGCCACCGCGGCATCACCGTGCCGACCGACATCAGCGTGACCGGCTTCGACAACGTGCCGATGTCCACCCTCGTCTGGCCCAACCTCACGACGGTGGACTTTCCCCGCATCCAGATGGGCCGTGCGAGCGTCGATGCTCTGCTCGACACAGTGCTGGGCCGGCGCAAGGAGCCACGCCCCAACCTCGAGATCCCGGTGGAACTCGTCGTGCGGCAGTCCACGGGCGTTTTACCCGCCAGCCGCGCAGCATCCGCTTAATCAGCGGTCCCCACAGCTTCCAGACACAGCCGTTTGGTCAGAACAGAAGGAAAAAATCGAAATGAGAGCTTTCACCCGCACTTATGTCACAGCGGCAGTCGCCGTGGCAGCCCTCGTTCTCACGGGGTGTACCGCACCGAATTCCGGCACCGCACCGGCCACTCCAGCGACCAACGCCTCCGATGTGCCCGACAAGCCGTCCGCCCCGGTCACCCTGAACATCCTCGACGTGGCCGGCAACCAGAAGCTCACCGGACCCATGGTCGACGCCTTCGTGGCTGCGAACCCTGACGTTATCTCTTCCGTCACCTGGGAGAGCGCCGGCGCGCCCGACCTCGTCGGGTCGATCAAGCCCCAGGTCGACAGCGGAAGTCTCTCGATCGACCTCGTGATGACCGGAACCGACGGCCTTTCCGCCGGAATCGGCCAGAACCTGTGGATTCCGCTCGTCACCGATTACGGCGGCCGGCTATCAAATCAGGACGACTACATCGAGCCCGCCGCTAACATGCAAAAGCTCGCAGAGGGCTTCGGCGTCGTCACGACCTACTACCCTTCCGGCCCGCTGCTGCAGTACGACCCCGCCGTAGTAACTGACGTTCCAACCACCCCGGAAGAGGTACTCGCCTGGGCGGAGGCCAACCCCGGCAAGTTCGGTTATGCGCGTCCGGCTAACTCCGGACCCGGCCGAACCTTTCTGCAGGGCCTGCCGTACATCCTCGGCGACTCCGACCCGACCGATCCCGTGAACGGCTGGGACAAGACCTGGGCTTACCTGAAGGAACTCGGCCTCACCATCAACAACTACCCCACCGGCACCGGTCAGGTCATTACTAACATGGCCGACGGAACCTGGGCAATGATTCCCACCACGACCGGCTGGGACATCGAACCCCGCGCCACGGCCAAGATGCCCGCGAGCATTGAAGCTGCCCCGTTCGACGACTTCACCTGGGTAACGGATGCCCACTACGCCGTGGTTCCCCAGGGCCAGACCGCTGACAAAATGTCAGCCATCCTGCTGCTTCTGCAGGACATCCTCACCCCGGAGACCAACGCCATGGCGTACGACACTGGCTATTTCTACCCCGGTCCGGCCATCGAGGGCGCAACGATCGACAAGGCGCCCCAAGCCAGCCAGGACGTCATTGCCGAGTTCGGCCGCGATTGGTACGACGACCTGATCGAGGAGATGCCCAAAGCAGCTCCGCTCGAGCCTGGCGCCCTCGTGCAGGCATTTGACATCTGGGACCGCGAAGTCGGCTCGGGAAAATTTGAGGCGAAGTAGCTCATGACACGGTCGACCAATACATTTGACACCCTCGAATTGAAGAACGTCGGTCGCAGCTTCGGCGGCCAGAATGCGTTGGTCGACCTAAATCTCAGGGTTCGGGCGGGCGAATTCATCGCCCTGCTCGGACCGTCGGGATGCGGCAAGTCCACCGCACTCAACTGCCTCGCTGGCCTTCTCCCGCTCACCCACGGTGAGATCCTGATCGATGGCAAGCGGATCGACGTGCTGCCCTCCGAAAAGCGCGACTTCGGAATGGTCTTTCAGAACTATGCGCTCTTCCCCCACCTGTCCGTGGAGAAGAACATCGCGTTCGGTCTGCAAATGCGCAACCTACCCAAAGCGGAGGTCACCCGGCGAGTCGCCGACGGCCTCGCCCTCGTGAAGCTGCAAGATCAGGCGAAAAAGCGGCCGGGCCAGTTGTCGGGCGGCCAGCAGCAACGCGTCGCCATCGCTCGCGCCGTCGTGCTCGAACCACGCCTCGTGCTGATGGACGAGCCGCTCTCCAATCTCGATGCAAAGCTTCGTCTGGAGATGCGCACCGAGATCCGTCGCCTGCACCAGTCCCTCGGGCTCACCACAATCTACGTTACCCACGATCAGGAAGAAGCCCTTTCCCTCGCCGACCGGCTCGTGGTGCTGCGCGAGGGCCGCGTGCAACAGATCGGCACGCCCGAGCAGCTGCACAACAATCCCACCAACTGGCACGTTGCCGACTTCATGGGTTACCGCAACATTGTCGACCTCGAGGTCGAATCGGTCGTGGGAGACCTCGCCCGGGTAACAGGGCGTGGCATATCGATCATGGCGACCCTGGCCCAAACGGCGGCCGTCGGGGACACCGTTCGCGTAGCCATCCGTCCCTCCGATCTTGTCGTTACCGGGCCCGACACGCCATCCGGTCGGGACGCCATACAGGCCACCGTGAACGTCGTTGAGTACCAGGGGCGCGAATTTGCGGTCGAAGTCACGACCACCGAAGGCCAAAACCTGTACGTACACGCCTACACGGCGCTCCTCCCCGGCTCTACCGTGCGGCTCGCCGTCGATCCCTCCCGTGCCCTCGTCTACCGCTCGAGCCTCGACGGAGTCGCCGCGCCCCGGGAACTCTCGGCGGTGCGATGATGACATCAGCCACCCATACGGGCTCCCGCGCGCGCGGTTCGGCCAGCCTCAAGCACCGGCTGGCCGAACGCGGAGTCGACACGAAACTACTGTTGCTCGTGCCGGCCATCGTGTTCGCGCTGCTGCTGTTCGTGTACCCCTTCGCCTACGGCATCGGGCTCACCTTTCAGCCACTCGCGGCCACCCAAGAGCAGTGGGGCGGCGGATTCTTTGCCAACTATGTGGCGTTCTTCAAGGACGCGTTCATCTTTGACTCTGTCTGGATAACGCTGCGGCTCGCCCTCCCCGCCGCGCTGTTCAACGTGCTCGTGTCTATTCCGATCGCGTTCAAGCTCCGCAGTAAATTCCGCGGCAAGCGGATGCTGCAGACCCTGCTCGTGCTGCCCATCACGCTGGGCACCGTGCTCACCGCCCAGGGCCTGCTGATCTTCGCCGGGCGTCAGGGCTGGCTCAACCGGTTTTTGCTGGAAAACGGCATCATCGATCAGCCGCTCCAGCTCGTTAACAATTACCTGGGCGTTATGCTGTCACTGATTATCTCCGGCTTTCCCTTCGCGTATCTGCTGATCTCGTCGTATCTCTCCGGAATCGATCCCTCGCTCGAAGCGGCCGCGAAGACCCTCGGCGCCAACTGGAAGCAGCGCTTCCGGCGCATCACGCTGCCGCTGCTCGCGCCCGGACTGGCCACGACCTTCATTCTCACGTTCGTGCTCGCCTTCAGCGTGTTCCCGTCGGCGCGGCTCGTCGGTGACGCCTCGGGTGAAACCCGCGTGCTAGCGCTGATGGCCTACCGAGCGTTCTCGGAACAGCTGGACTACAGCATGGCCTCCACGATCGCCATCATGATGGGGGTGGTGGAGCTCATCGTGATCGCGTTCGTGTTCCTGGGCCGCTCCTTCCTTTATAAGGGTTCAACGGGAGGGAAGGGCTGATGTCCAACTCAAAGCTCACGGCCGCTCCACCCACCGAGGTGGTCAACATCGTCAAGAACCGCAACCGAGGCAAGCTGGCGCCCGGCGAGAAATCCCTCGCCGCTTCGCCCGGAACCTGGTTTGTCTGGTTCGGTATCGCCGCGTTCTTCATCTTTTTATTTGGCATCGTGCTCAGTGTGCTCGTGGACTCGCTCGGCAAGCCTTGGTTCAACACCTGGCTGCCGGAGACCTTTACCCTGGGCTGGTACCAGGAGTCCTGGGCCCGCTTCGACCTGACACATATCATCGGGGTGACGCTTCTGGTCGCCTTCTCTGTGATCATCATCTCGGTGATCATCGGCGTGCCGGCCTCCTATGTGCTCGCCCGCAGCAACTTTCCGGGTAAAAAGCTCGTGATGCTGCTGTTTCTGTTGCCCATTCTGATTCCGCCGATCACCTTCGGCATCCCGCTCGCGACCGTGATGTACAACTTCGGCCTCGGCCGGACGGTGCTCGCCGTCATTCTGGTGAACCTCGTGCCGTCGGTGCCGTTTGTGATCATCACGATGACGCCGTTCATCGAGCAGATCAACCCGGCCATCGAAAATGCCGCTCGCATGTGCGGGGCCAGCATGTTTCGGGTTTTCACCAGGATTCTGGCTCCGCTGCTGATTCCAGGAATCCTCGCCGCGAGCATCCTCGTTCTCGTTCGAACGGTCGGCATGTTCGACCTCACTTTTCTGGTGTCGGGACCCCGCTCGGACACCCTGGTCGTCGCCATTTACCGGGCCATGACGAGTGCCGGCGGTGGAGAGGCCCGACAGCTCATCTCCTCGATGGGCGTGATTTACACCGCGATGATGCTTCTGATTCTGATCATCGCCCTTCGTTTCATCAATCCCACTCAACTGGTGGCCCAAGTCAAGGACTCCCGTGAAGACTGACACGATACGTACGACTGACCGACTATCGCTTGAGACAATTTCCAGCGGATACCCGGGGGGAGCCATCGGGCCGCACGTCGACCCTGAAGTGCTCACGATCGGAATCGTGCACTTCGGAATTGGGGCATTCCACCGGGCACACCAGGCAGTATTCACCGAAGATGCAGCTGCGGCAACCGGTGACACTTGCTGGGGAATCCTCGGCGTCACCGGGCGCACCGATTCCGTGGTTCAGCAGCTGAAACCGCAGGACTGCCTCTACGGCGTGCTGCAGAAGGGGGCCTCCGAAACCTCGCTTCGCATCGTGGGTTCGGTTCGCGATGTGGCCTGGCCGGCGCGAGATTCGGAAAAAGTCGCCGCCTCGCTCGCGAGCGCCTCGACCCATATCGCGACGCTGACGATCACCGAAAAGGGCTACCTGAGCGCTGGCGACGGTATCGACCTGAACCTTCCGATCGTGCAACAGGACCTGGCCCTGATCGAGCGAGAGCTCCTCGACGAGGGCGACCTGCCGGCCTCCGGCAGTCCAATCGGGCTGCTCGTTCGCGGCCTGACCCGGCGTTTCCGCGCGGGTGGCCGACCGTTTACCGTGCTCTCCTGCGACAACCTCGTGAACAATGGCGCCTTGACCCGCACGTTGGTCTTCTCGCTGGTGGAAGCGCTCAAGCCGAGCGTCCGGCGAGACGAACTGCTCGCCTGGCTCGGGACATCCGTTTCTTTTCCCTCGAGCATGGTCGACCGCATCGCCCCCGCCACAACGCCAGCCGACCGCGCAGAGGCGCTCGGGCTGCTCGGACTGCTCGACGAAGCACTCGTGGTGGCCGAGCCCTTCACCCAATGGGTCATCGAAGACGACTTCGCCGGGCCGAGACCTGCCTGGGAGTTGGCCGGAGCGATCCTCACTGCGGACGTAACCCCCTATGAGCGCGCCAAACTGCGCATCCTCAACGCCACGCATACCCAACTCGCCTACCTCGGAGCCCTCAAGGGGCATGCAACCATCGCCCAGGCGATCGCCGACCCGGCGCTCCGGGCGGCAGCGCGCCGCACGATTGACGCGGATATCCTGCCGACCCTGGATGTACCCTTCGGGCTCAACCTCGACGATTACCGCGACAGCGTTCTTGACCGGTTCACGAACCCGAATCTGCCGCACACCACAATGCAGGTCGGCATGGACGGTTCGCAGAAGCTGCCTACGCGCATCCTCGGCACCGTCACCGACCGTCTCGTCGCCGGCCACACGCCCGAGGGGCTCGCTCTAACGGTAGCCGCCTGGATCTCGTTCGTCGCGTCGACCCTGGCAGCGGATGGCCCTACCCTCGACGACCCGCTCGCTGACCTGCTGCGGGAGGCCGCGGGGTCCGTCGACGCAGCGGTCACGGAGCCGACCGCCCTCGTGGACCGCTTCTTCGCCCTGGCCGAGGTTTTCCCGCCCGCCGTCAGCGCGTCTGCTGTGTTCCATGCTGCCGTCGTGGACCAGCTCGGTGAAGTGCAACGGCTCGTGCGCAGCATGGCCTGAGCCGCGGCCGAGTGTAACGCTGCGCGAGACGTCACACTCGGCCGTTAAACTCAACCTAGTTATTCTCGGCCGGATTGCCACCCATACGACGATTCTCGTCCAGCGCGTCGATCACGGCCATCTCATCCAAGTTGAGTTCGAAACCGAAGACATCGAGATTCTGGGCCATGCGCTCTCGCGAGTTTGACTTCGGGATCACGATGGTGCCAGTCTGCAGGTGCCAGCGCAGCACGACCTGCGCCGGCTGCACGTCATGCGCCTTCGCGGCGGCCTGAATTGTCGGCATTCCGAACAGGTCATATTTGCCCTGGCCGAGCGGTCCCCACGCCTCGGTGCGGATTCCGTGCTTCGCGTGGAATTCCCTCAGCTTGCGTTGTTGGAAGATCGGGTGCAACTCCACCTGATTCACCACGGGCACAATGTCCGTCTCGGCGAGCAGCTTCTCCAGGTGCGGGACGAGAAAGTTACTGACGCCGATCGACTTCGCCTGACCATCCGCTAGGAATGTCTCGAAGGCACGCCAGGTCTCGACGTAGAAACCGTTGGCCGGCATGGGCCAGTGGATCAAGTACAAGTCAAGGTAGTCGAGCTCTAGGGCGTCCAGGCTACGGGAGAACGCACCCTCCACGTCGCGCGCCTTATGGTGATCGTTTCGCAGCTTCGTCGTCAGGAAGATGTCCTCACGCGGTACCCGACCGCCAGAGCGTCTTCGACAACACGTTGCGTGTCCGCTGGATCGACGAGAAACACACCGAAACCCAGCTGCGGGATACTCACCGAGGAGTTGAGCTCAATCTGCGAAACTGCACTAGTCATATCGCGCTGTGTCTTCATACTCGGACTTTATCGGCCCACGACATTGGCGCCCAACAACTGAAATCGTAGACATTGAGCTATTTGACTACTGAATAGCCGTTCAACGGGCGACAGGTCGGCGCCGCTCGCCGAGGTGAAGCAGCTCGTGAGCCCCTCTGCCTGAGCCGCGGCGCGGGCTGCCGGAGAGGCCTGCACCGAGCGCGCACAGCCAGCTGCCCCTACTTGCAAGACTCGGCAGCCGGAGTGCGCCAGCTCGATGGCGCGGTCGCCTTCGGCCTGGCCGTCGGCGATCACAGCGGCATGGGAGACGACAATCTCTCCCCGTCGCGATGTCGTATTCCTCACTGAAGAACGGCGCGGGATTTAGAAGGCCGAAGTTCTCGCTGCGGACGAACCACTTCGGCGAATGGGAGCCCTCATCCAAGTGGCCGAGCAATATCACCTGGAGCCGATGCTGAGCAGCCAGATCGCGGTCGCCCGGTCTGGAATCCTGGGAACCGTACGAGAGGCATCCGTTTCGGTGTGTCATGACTATCACGGCATGAGCGTGCTGAGACGGATGCTCGGAATCGGCTTCGAGAACGCCACTATCACGGCGCAGGAGCGCGTTGCCCCGCTCGTGGCCGGCCCCACGAGGGCGGGCGACCCGCAGGGAGAACACCTGCTGACCGAGACCCACTCGAGCGCGCGGCTCGATTTCGGCGACCGTCTGGGGTGCTACGACTTCAGCTCCGACCAGTATCGGTCGTGGATTCGCTCCCACAGCGTGCTGGTTCGCGGCGAACGCGGCGAACTGCGCGACGAACGCGGCGAACACGTGCGCACGCTGGATCAGGGCGATTCGCCGTTGCATCGAAGGTTCGCCCGGGTAGCCGCCGGCGGCGCCGGCAACCACGAGGGGTAGTTTCTGCGCGGGCTCACTCTGGGCGACGAGTGGGCCTACGTGAACAAGTTTACCCCGGCCCGGCTGGCCGACGACGAGCTCTCGATCGCTGCCCTGCTCGCCGGCATGAGCGACTTTGTGAACGGTGGCCCCGAGATATATAGTCTCGCCGAGGCCGCGCAAGATCACTACCTTCAGCTCGCGATCAAGCACGCCATCGCCTCCGGGAAGCGTGTGCGCACCGAAACTCAGCCCTGGGCGACTAGCGCGTCGGGCCGGTCGCCACGACAAGTTCGTCATACGATCCGTTCAGTACGTCCGTGAAATCTACAGCGCGGCCCACCGTGGCCGAGACGTAGATGGCACGAACCAGGGCGAGAGCGGATGCCGCCTCCCGCACGCCAACGACCGGGTCCACTCCACTTCTGATGGCAGTAACTACATCGGCGTATTGGCGCTCGTGAGCCGACAGGAGATCATCGGCGCCACTGGTGTTTTCGGCAGACTCCCGCTCCCCTACCTCCTCTGCGGCCTGGTTGCCCCGCCCGGCCAGCCCATACGACGAGCCAGATTCCGGGTGATCCCCTGCGGCATGAAAGTAGGAGAGGCGATCGTTGTCAAGAACGGCAGAACCCCGATCGCCGTGCACCTGCAGCCTCGCGGTGAGGCCCGGGTAGGCGGCCGTAGTGCAGTGGATGACGGCGAGGGCACCGGATTCGAAGCGCACGGTGGCCACGGCAGTGTCCTCAACTTCGATGCGTTCGTGCGCCGAGAGCGCGGTGTAGGCGTGTACCTCGACCGGCGTGCCAAGAAACCACAGCAGCAGGTCGACGGTGTGCACGCCCTGGTTCATCACGGCACCACCACCGTCGAGGTCCCAGGTTCCGCGCCAGTCTCCTGAATCGTAGTAATCCTGGGCGCGCCACCACGCCAGCGACGCCACCGCCGATGTGACCCGGCCGAACCGACCGCTCTCGATGGCGCGCGATACCGCTACGCTGCCAGCGTCGAACCGGTGCTGGCTGATCACGGAGGTGACCTGACCGCGCAACCGGGCAGCATCCGCCGCACTCATCACAGCACGGGCACTGGCGAGGTCGACGTCAATCGGTTTCTCGATGACAACGTGCGCGCCGGCCTCGAGGGCTTGCACGGCGAGCGTGGCATGCAGCCCGCTGGGTGTGCAGATGGCCACGAGGTCGATCGTTTCGTGCACCAGGGCAGCAGCCAGATCGGTGTAGACCTCTGGCCGCGGATGCCCGGCGACCTGCGCCGAATCGGCGAGTGCAGTGCCCACCATTGGCAGCGGATCGACGACGACGACGAGTTCCAGGCCGGGATTGGCGGCGACGACGGTGGCGTGTTGTCGCCCGATGACGCCGCAGCCCACGATGGCCACGCGCAGAATCGGCGTGCTCACTTTGTGCCCACTCCGGCTTCCAACAGTATTCGATCGAAGGCCCGTCCGGCCACGCCGAACGCCACCGGTCCGGAAAATCCGCCGAGCTGGTGAGTGTCGGCGAGGTGCGGTTCGAGGGACGCGAACCCCTGGAAGCCGTCATCGCGAAGCGCATTGATCGTCTGCTGGACCTCGCCGTCGCCCTCGCCAGCCGGGGTGACCCGCTGGTCGTCCATGCGGGCGTCCTTCACCTGCAGGTACTCGAGGTAAGGCCGGAGTTTGGCATAACCCTCGGTGAACGGCTTGATGCCGACCTGCACGAAGTTGGCGGCGTCCCACGCGAGCCGGAGTGCCGGGGAGTTCACGCTTTGCACGATATCGAGCACCCGGTCAGGAATGTCACCGAAGATGTCCTTCTCGTTTTCGTGCAGCAGGATTACCCCGCTCTTCTCTGCCTCGTGCGCAAGGGCGCGCATATGCACCATCACGGCGTCGCGGATGGATTCTGGCGTGGCTCCCCTGGAACGATAGAAGGAGAAGATGCGGATGTAACGGGTGCCAAGTACCTGCGCGGCGCGGATGGCACGTTTCAGCCGAGCTACCTCGACGGCCACGGGCTCGGTCACGTCGACTTTGCCGATGGGAGACGCAATGGCCGAGACGCCCATTCCGCTGTCACGCAGAATCGTGTCCAGGCGCGCAAGGTCCGCCTCGCTCAGGTCCACGATGTTGGTGCCCCAGGCGCTCCGCACCTCGATATGGCGGGCTCCAAGCGCCTGCAGCACGGCGATTTGCACGACCGGATCCGGGCTGATCTCATCGCCGAATCCGGAAAGAGTCCACTGCGTTGTCTCTGCAGTCACGGTCAAGCCTCACTTAAATGTTGGGTTGAGCAAGAAAAACGGTAGGCGGACGCCAGCCGAACAAGTCATCAACGATCTCCGCCGTGCTGAATCACTCACGACTCTTCAACGATTCGTCGTCCAGGGCGCGCCGAGCTCGGCGAAGGTGCGGTGCTCGTTCCCGGCCCGTCCCACCCACTGTTCGATATCGCGCACCACAGCGTGGGCGTCGCCCCCCTCGCCGACCCAGACAACGGATGCCTCCGGCATCCGTTTCGGATCCGGCGCACGACGCACGGCGTCGAGCACCACGGTGAAGCCTTCCGTATCCGCGAAATCGCAAACGAGCGATCCCCCGGCGCCTCGCCGGTGCGCTACGAGGTCATCGAGCAGCCTCGCACGGTCATGCGCGGTGGTGGTCGGGTCGCGATCGTCGAGGAAAACCTGAACCAGGTCGAGCGTATAGTAAAACACGATGCGACCCGCCGTGCCCTGCACCGTCACAGAAGGCTCGGAGCGTTCGGCTGCACAGAGTGTCAGTGCGAGCGTCACAGGTAGTCCTGACGTGGTGCGGATACGCACGACGGAGGTGTCGTCGGCGTCGATGTCATTGGCCCGGTATTGGTCGAGGTCGACGGATGCGACCTGGCTGGCCCGAGTCGCCCCAGCGAGCGCGAGGGCGGTCGCCACTGCATGGGCCAGTGGGTTGGTCACGACTCCGTCGACGACCTCGATGCCGTTCAGCACGCGCTTGCCGGCCCAGGCCGCGCGCCGCCAGTAGTCCCGGGTTCGCACCCAGCATCCGCTCGCGCTGACGCCAACGACCTCGCCGATTTCGCCAGCCGCGATCCGCTCACGAATGGCGGCTATCGCGTGCGAGCCGAGGCTTTGAAAGCCAACCTGGCAGAGTCGGCCGGTCGAGCGGATCAGCTCGGCGAGCTCGCTGAATTCCTGCAGTGAGCGCACGGGTGGTTTCTCGAGGAGAACGTCCGCACCGGATTCGAGGGCGAGTGCGGTGAGCTCAAAGTGGGTGTGGATGGGCGTGCAGAGCACGACGACATCAACGCTGACCTCGGCCAAAAGGTCGGCGAGGGAGGTGAACTCGCGCACGCTCGCGTCGAAGGTGCCGGGCTGTGCCGGACGCAGATCAGCGACCGCGACCAGCACGGCCTCGCCCGTGCCCTGCAGGTGTTGGGCACGCACCACGTGGGAGTGGCCGTGGCCATGAATGCCCACGATCGCCAGACGCACGGGATTGGTGCTGCCTGGCTCACTCATGCGCGCCGCTCTTCGCCAAGGCCAGCAACGCCGCGGCATCCGATTCATCTTCGACCCATCGATCGAGCACGATGCCGCGCAGGCTCGTGGTCAGGGCGCCGCCGTACTCAATCACCAGGCGCTCGTTTGGCGCGAGCATGGGGCCGCCGCCCACATATTCGGTGGCTCGCAGAAACCAGGGCCGAATTGTTGTCGCCGGCTGGCTCAGCAGCAGGCCGATTCGCTGCCCGGCATCATTCTGGTTGATGGCGATCCAGGGTGACTGGGATTGGTGTGCTCGGTCTTCGCCGGCGCCGTCGATGCTCAGGATGTGGTTCTGCTCGCGCGTGGGCAGTCGCCAGAAGATTCCGCCATAGCCGGCGCCGAGCCGGCCGTTGGTGGCCGGTGAACCGAGGGAGACGGTGCGTTCCGTGGCCCGCAGCACACTGGTCCAGGTGAGGGCCCACGCGTCGCCGCACGGGAGCAGTCGCGCGTCAATCGTTCGTGATTCGGTGAGCTGTCGACCTCCTCGTTCATTGCGCCAGAGCAGCTCCTCCGTCAGCACCCCGCCGACTGCGGCGCGGGACAGACCCTCTTGCTTTCCGTGGTTCGCGAGCAGAGTCGACCCGTGGTCGCGCACGAAAGTGCTTCCGCCCCAGTACGACGTTCCATCCACGTCGGGCACCGCGAGGGAGACGCCGAAGTGGTGTCGATGATCTGCAGGGGCCGTCTCGGACATCAGACGGCCACCTAACGTACCGACCGGGTGAAGGAACGGGCGAGGTGAATCTTGCGGTGCCATCCCGGCGGCGGTTCGGTATTCAGCGACGGGCCGGCCGAGGAGGCTGAGGCAGTGCCCGCCGAGCTCGAGTGACCAGAGGGGTGCCGGAGCGGCAGCGTCGCGAGTCTGGGCGTCCGTTGCCTGCGTGTTAGACAAGGACTCGACCGAATTCAAGTTCCTGAATGCTCACGGGCAGGCCGGTCTCAAGGGACTTGTTGCCTGCGATTCCCACCGACACCGCGCGTACTCCATCGAGAAAGCCGGCCGGTCGGTCGAGGGCGTCGCTCGTAACCCGGCCAAACACGTCGGAGAGCATCTGTTCGTCACCCCCACCGTGAGCGCCGGCACCCTCGGGGATGGGCACGATGACGGCCGATTCCCAGTGCCGCTGCACCGTCAGCGTCTCAGACGCCGGACGCACATCGTTGTCAATGCTCGCACCCGGCTGCGCGCTCGGATCGAGAATCACGGCACCATCCGCATCGATCAGGGCCGCGCCGCGTTCGACCACCGAAAGCTCGGCCCGCCCCTGAGTACCGTTGACGACGACCCGATACCCCTCCCAGGGGCTGTGGGCATTGAGCGAGTAACTCATGGTCGCCCCCGAGTCATAATCAACCACGAGGGCGAGGTTGTCTTCGATCGTGATTCCGCTGTCGAAGACAGAACGGTCGCGCAGGTACCCGTCCACATGTTCGGCGTCGAGGTAGAGCGCCTTGAGCCGCTCGTCTCGGGTCAGGTCGAGGGCGAACGGGTCGTGCTCGGCATGCCCGGTGCCGCGCTCGGGTGACGCCGCCAGCCCTCGCGCCGCGGCATTATCCGCACCGTAGAACCGCAGCCCGCCGCTCGCGTAGACGCGGGTAGGGACGGCCGCGATCCACCAGTTCACCAGATCGAAATGATGGCTCGCCTTGTGGATGAGCAGGCCGCCCGATTTGGTCTTGTCCCGGTGCCAGCGACGGAAATAGTCAGCGCCGTGCACGGTGTCGAGCACCCATTCGAAGTGCACCGACGTGACGTCGCCGATCCGCCCTCCCGCGATGACCTCTTTCAGTGCGCTGTTACGTGGGCTGTAGCGATAGTTGAACGTCGTCAGTACCTGCTGGCCGCTCTCGGCGAGCGCGGACTCGATCTGGCGAACGCCGACCGCGTTGATCGTGAGCGGTTTCTCGACGACCACGTCGACACCGGCCAGGAGACACCGCGAGACGATCTCGGCGTGGGTGAAGTCGGGCGTCGTGACAATGACCCGGTCGAGTTTCTCGTGGGAAATCATCCGCTCGATCTCGTCGGCACCATATCGAGTGGGCAGCGGATGCCCAGCCGCACGCAGCCGCTCCTCGTAATAGTCGACGCGCACCGAGTTCGTGTCACTCCAGGCCACGAGCTGGCCAGCCAGGGAATGAGTGCCGGCGAGCGCATCAATGTACATCTGGGCGCGGTGGCCGGTTCCGATGAGGCCGTATCGTTCGGTGCGTGCTGCGTGAGGCATGTGCTTCTTCCTTGGGTATCGATCAGGATTGGTCGAACCCGGACTATCCGGCAGCGACCGCACTCTTGAGAGCTGCGACGAAGCCTTCGGCGGCCTGGGCGGGGGTGGCCTGCCCGAACAGAACCTGTTCGGTGAATGGCGATAGCAATCCCTCCATGGCGCTGGCCCCGGCGGGAGTGACGGATTCAACCTCACCGATGTCGTCGGCCAGATTGTCTAAGAACTCCACCACGGCAACGTCGTTCGGGGAGAGATTCGCCTTGATGTGCTCCCGGATCTTCTCATTGGCCGGTACGCCACGCTCGGTGAGCATGATGTCTCCCGCGGTTTCGCTGTTGGCGAGGTAGTCAAGAAAGAGCGCAGCTTCGGCGGGATGTTCGGTGCGGCTCGACACCGACCAGAACATGCTCGTCTTGTAATATGCGGAACCGTCGGCGCCGCCATCCGGTGTCGGCACGCGCATGATCTGAAGCGGCGCGCCGCTCGAATCCGCGAGGGCGGTCAATTGGCTATTCCACCATGTGCCCATGCCTGCGCGATTGGTCGCCGTCATCGATTCGGCCTGACCCGCAGTGAGCTTCTCTACGACAGTTGAAGCCGGAGGCATGACACCTTCGTCGACCATGGCGAGCATGTACTCGTACCAGTCCTGTACGGCTTCCGTCTTAATGGAAACTTCACCGTCCGTGTAGAGCGAGTCTCCGGCCTGGCGCGCCCAGGTGCGCAGGCTCCCGTCCTCGAAGCCCCAGGTCTGCACTCCGAAAACATCTCCACCGCCGCCCGCTGAGATTTGGGCGCCAAGCTGTTTGAAGTCGTCCCAGGTCCAATTTTCATCGTCCGGCAGAGGGACACCGGCCTGTTCGAATAGGTCAGGATTCACCATGATGGCCTGGCTGTTGAGTGCAGTCGGGATGCCATAGCGCCCGCCGTCGATCTCCCCAGTTGCGAGGGCAGACTCCGGAAACTCCGACAGGTCAATCGCGTCGCCCGTGGTGTCCAAGTCGAGAAGCGCGCCGCGTTCCCCGTAGGTCGCGATGTACTTCTCATCCATCTGCATAATGTCCGGCGTGTCGTTCGCGGCTGTAGCGGTCGCGAGTTTGTCCCAGTATCCTGCCCAGTCACTGAGCTGGCCCTCGATAGTGATGTTGGGGCATTCCGCTTCAAAGGCCGCGATTACCTCATTTGTTGCTGCGGTACGCAGGTCATTGCCCCACCAAGTGAAGCTCAGTGTGACCGGCTCATCCGACAGCGTCGCTGCGTCAGACCCGACTCCGCTGCTGGCGCACGCCGACAGCAGCAGGGCAGTTGTGGCGGCGAGGGCGACGAACACGGTGGTCTTCGCGGTACAACGGTTGACTCTCAAGGTGAAACCTTTCAATGCGAATCGGGAGCGGTTGTTGCTAGGCAGCTGCGATGGACGCTGACAGATCCTTAATGAAGCCCTCGGCCGCCTGGGCGGGAGTTGCCTGACCGAACAGGACCTGCTCGGTGTACTGCTTGAGCAAGGAGTCGACTGCGCTTCCGCCGGGCGGGGTCAGCGCCGGTGCGTCTCCGACGACGTCGGCCAGGTCGTCGAGGAACGCCACGACGGCTTTGTCGGTTTCGGAGAGGTTCGGCTCAATGTAGGCGCGGATCTTCTCGTTCGCCGACACGCCGCGGTCAGTGCCCAGAAGGTCGGCTGCTTCCTCGGTGTTCAGCATGTAGTCGAGGAACAATGCCGCCTCGGCTGGGTACTCCGTGCGGCTCGACACCGACCAGTACATGGACGGCTTGTAGTATGCCGATCCCTCTTCCGCATCGGCCGTTGTCGGAATGCGCAGGAGTTCCATGGGCGTCCCGCTGGCATCCGTCAGAGCCGTGAGCTGGCTGTTCCACCACGGACCGAAGGCTGCGGTGTTCGTTGCCGTGAAAGACTCGGCGAGACCAGCGTTCTGCTTTTCAACCGTGCTCGACGGCGGCGGCGTCACGCCCGATGTCGTCATGCCCTTTAAGTACGTCCACCACTCCGTCAAAGTTTCGACCGAGACGCTGACCTCGCCTTCATCGTTGTAGAGGTCTTCGCCGTGCTGTCGTGCGAAGTTCTTCAGGTCGCCGTCGCTGAATCCCCAGGACTGCACTCCGAACACGTTTCCGCCACCCGATGCTGACACAGCAGCGCCGGCCTCAGAGAGGTCATCCCAGGTCCACGACTCGTCGTCGGGCATCGCCACACCGGCGGCCGCCAATAACACCGGGTTCGCCATCATGGAGTAACTCGTGAGGCCGACGGGAATGCCGTACAGGGCCCCATCCATCGTTCCTGTGGAAATTGCCGAGTCGGGAAATTCGGACAGGTCGATGGCATCGCCAAGTTCGTTCAGGGCGAGGAGTGCGCCGCGCCCCCCGTAGGTGCTAATGTACTTTTCGTCCATCTGGATGATGTCCGGGGAATCGTTAGCGGCCGTCTCTGTCGCCAGCTTGTCCCAGTACCCGCCGAAGTCGGTGAACTGCGGCTGAATGGTGATGTTGGGATACTCCGCTTCGAAAGCCGCGATGACGTCTTCAGTCGCAGCCGTGCGCACATCGTTGCCCCACCACGTGAAGCGGAGGGTGACTGGGTCTTCGGAAAGCTCGGCCGTGGGTGGCGTGCTCCCTCCGCCTGCGCAGGCGGACAGCGCCAATGCTGCCGCAGCGGCGATCCCTATCAGACCGGTCGCCTTGCGTCCGACTCGAGTGCCTCTCATTGTGTTTCCTTTCATGGGATTACTTGCCCCCGGTTGTTGAAATACCGGCAATCAGGAATCGCTGGCCAAACAGGAAGATCAGGAAGATGGGAATTAGCGACACCACGCTCATCGCGAAGAGCGGACCCCAGGACGTGGCCGACGTCGCGTCCATGAACGCGCGCAGCGCGAGCGGAACGGTGTACATCTCCGGTTTCGTCAGATACAGAAGCTGGCTGAAGAAGTCGTTCCAGGTCCAGATGAAGGTGAAGATAGCCGTTGTGGCCAACGCCGGCGTCATGAGCGGCAGCATGATCTGCGCAAAGATACGCGGATGCCCACAGCCATCCAATCGTGCCGCCTCATCGAGTTCTCGAGGGATGCCTCGAATGAACTGCACCATCAGAAAGACAAAGAATGCGTCCGTCGCCAGGATTTTCGGCAGAATTAGCGGGATGAAGGTATTTACCCAGCCCAGCTGGCTGAACATGATGTACTGCGGCACGATAATCACGTGAATCGGAAGCATGATCGTGGTGAGCATCACGACGAACCACCCCCGCTTACCGGAGAATTTCAGCCGGGCGAAGGCGTACGCCGCCATCGAGCACGAGACCAGATTTCCCACGATGCAGCCCACCACGACTAGGGTGGAATTCAGTAGGAAGACGCTGAACGGGCTCGAGAGTGTCGTCCAGCCGTCGGAATAGTTGCTGAACTCGAGGTTGCTGATCACGAGGCCCGGATTGCGGAAGATCTCGTCGGTCGGTCGCAGGGAACTGACCACCAGCCACAGCACCGGATAGAGCATGACTAGACCGGTCAGCGTGAGCATGATGTGCTTGAGCACCGCCTTGCGGGTGCTTCGGCCGCTCGCCCGCTTGAGCGCCTTCCGATTGCCGCGGGCAACTGGCCCCGAGCGAACGTCCGGGAGATGCTTGGCCTGGTCTGCAGCGGGACGGGTCTGTGTGTCAGTCATCGTAGAACACCCAATACTTTGAGGCCCAAAAATTGATCGCGGTGAACACACCGATGATCAGGAGCAGGAACCAGGCCATCGCCGAGGCGTAACCCATGTCGAAATTCGCGAATCCCCTGTTATAGAGGTACAGGGTGTAGAAGAGCGTCGAATCAGCGGGGCCGCCGTTACCCCCGGAAATGATGAACGCCTGCGTGAATGATTGGAACGCGTGGATAATCTGCAGGACGAGATTGAAAAAGATGATGGGCGTGAGCAGCGGCAAGGTGATCCGAAGGAATCGCTGCCATTTGCTCGCGCCGTCGACCTCAGCGGCCTCAAGGTACATTTGCGGCACTTGGCGCAGACCGGCGAGGAAGATGACCATCGGTGCTCCGAAAGTCCAAACGTTGAGGATGATCAGAGTAGACAGCGCCGTGGACGGGTCGGAGATCCACCCGTGCCCCTCTGCCCCAAAGAGCCCGATGAACACGTTCACGAGTCCTTGCGTACCGAATACCTGTTTCCAGAGCACGGCAATTGCCACGCTGGAGCCGAGCAGTGACGGCAGGTAGAACACGGAACGATAGAACGACAGACCTCGAAGACCACGGTTCAGGACGACGGCAAGCGCCAGGGCCAGCCCCAGCTGCACGGGCACTGAAACGAACACATAGACGAACGTGACGCCGAGGGAGTTATGGAGTCGTTCGTCTCCCAGCATCCGCTCGAAATTGCCGAAGCCGATGATTTCCGGCGGCTGCAACAAGTTGTATTTGGTGAAGGAGAGATAAAGCGAGGCGAGCATGGGACCCACAGTGATAATCGCGAGTCCTAGAAACCAGGGCAGCAGAAACAGGTACGCAGCCTTGTTCTCGTTCTTCTCCTTCGAACTACCAGCGACCTTCCTGTGGCCGATCGTGCGCAGCTCACCCAGGGCGCTCATGCGGAGCTTCCTCGGGAAAGCCGTTGTGTGTACCCGCGGATGTCGTGGGTCGTAATGCGATGCACCGGCGCACCTCCTTGGCAATCGTCTTTGATGTCCGAATTGGGAAAGCGTTATCCGTCTCCTGCTACTTGTTTATCATCAGTTCCCGCTTGGCGCAAACAAATTGCCGAACCCCGGCCCATTTTTCTCGCAGAACGGGCAATAATTCTCCCTACCGAGTTGGCCAAGGCTAGCGAGCCGCGCGACAATTTCGGAATAGGCTTTCCATAACATCCGCACGCTGCGGGGGAGACCGGAGGACGAACCAATGAATAGTCGACCCAGCGCATCACCCGCCACACTGCAGGACGTCGCTCGCGAGGCTGGCGTGTCTCTCGCGACAGCATCCCGCTCTCTCAACGGCAGCGTGCGCAAAGTGCACGACGATTACCGGCAGCGCGTGCTCGAGGCCGCAGCGCGCCTGAACTACAGTCCCAACCTTTCCGCACAGGCCGTGGCAAAGGGTGCTTCTTCCACCGTTGCCCTCCTGGTCAGCGACATTGCGGACCCCTACTTTTCCTCCATCGCTGCGGGGGTGATCCGCGCCGCGGAGGCGAAGGGCCTCATCGTCACCATGGCGGCAACGGCACGCAGCAGCGTACGGGAACTGGAGTTGGTGCGAGCCTTGCGCGGGCAACGTCCTCAGGTGATCATTTTGACCGGCAGCCGACTGGAGGGGCCGCCTGCGCACGATGCTCTGGTCGCGGAATTGCAGGCATTCATCAACACGGGTGGGCGCGTCGTGTTGATCAGTCAGCGCGAACTGCCCTTCAGTACCGTCGTCGTCGACAACTACCTGGGCGCTCGAGCGTTGGCCAACAGCCTCGTTGAGCAGGGATATCGCCGATTCGCTGCCATCGGTGGGGCGCGCGCCCTCATGACATCGACCGATCGGTTGTCGGGATTTGCCGACGGCCTCGCCGAACACGGAATTGCCATTCACCCCAACCACGTCGCCAGGGCCGAGTTCACGCGCGACGGCGGCTACACTGCGGGCCAGCACCTTCTGGCCACCGGAATCACAGGCGTTCAGTTGGTCTTCGCCGTAAACGATGTTATGGCTATCGGGGCGATGTCAGCTTTTCGGGACGGCGGTTTGGCCGTTCCTGAATCAATCGCAGTGGCTGGATTTGACGACATCTCCACTGCACGAGACGTCACGCCAGCACTGACCACCGTTCGCGTCCCCTTGGAGGAACTGGGCTCCCGCGCCGTCGAGCTTGCCTTTTCCGAGTCAGATTCGCCGGCTAACGACGTCGTCACCGTGGGCACGACGGTCGTTCTGCGCGAAAGCTCGCCCGCGATCTGACGACGGCCGGCGCACCACCCTCGTCTCTTGACATCCTCCGCTAGCACTTCTAGGCTCGGGAAAACGCTTTCTCAGAAAGCGTTTTCTCAACGAAGAGGAGCTTGTTACAGATGCATAAGGCAGGAATAACAGCATTACTCGCGGTCGGTTTGACCGCCGTATCGATCACTGGCCCGACCTACGCCGGACCGTCAGAAGAGCCGGGCGACCGCGCACCAGCACCCGCCGCCGCGCACCATGACCTCGGCCAGCAGGTCCTGGGTGCGAACGACGGCTGGGCCTCCGCCGAAGGCGGAACAACAGGAGGCTCCGCCGCCACCGCAGAAAATGTCTACCGAGTAAGCACCTGGCAGGGCCTGCGCGAGGCTCTCGGTGGCAACGACGCACGCGGCGACACGACGCCTCGCATCGTCTACCTCGACGGCACGGTAAACGCCAACGAAGCGGCCGACGGCACGCTACTCACGTGCGCCGACTACTCCGACCCCGCCTACAGCCTCGATGCCTACCTCGACCAGTACGACCCGACCAGATGGGGCGCCAATGACCCGATGGGGCCGCTCGAAGAGGCCAGGGACCGATCCAACGGTGTCCAGGACGACCAGGTGCGCCAGTACATCGGCAGTAACGTCACCCTCGTGGGCGTTGGAGACACCTCGGGCATCGTGAACGCTTCAATGACCATCCGCGGTTCCGACAACGTCATCGTGCGCAATCTGGAAATAGCGGATGCCTACGACTGCTTTCCAGCGTGGGACCCGAACGACTCTGGCGGAAATTGGAACTCGGAATTCGACAACATCTCCATCCTGGAGTCGACCCATGTGTGGATCGACCATGTCTCCCTCAATGACGGCGAACACCTTCCAGAATTCCTGCCGACCTACTTCGGCAAGAAGTACGAGGCGCACGACGGCCTGCTCGACATCACCAACGGATCCGACCTCGTTACGTTGTCCTGGAACACTTTCACCGACCACGACAAGGTCATGCTGATCGGAAGCTCCGACAGCCGAACGACCGACCGCGGGGCACTACGGGTCACCCTGCACCACAACCTCTTTGAAAACACCGGCCAGCGCACGCCCCGAGTGCGCTTCGGCCAGGTGCACATCTACAACAACTACTACAACGAAACAAACGAGGGCGGCTACTACCAGTACGGCTGGGGCGCCGGCAAGGAGTCTGAAATTCTGGCCGAGAACAACTTTTTTGAACTCGGAGATGGGATAGATGCATCCGCTGTCATCCATAATTGGGGCGGCACCATGCTCGAAGAAAGCGGCTCCTTCGTGAATGGTGCGTCACTGCACCACCAGGTCGACCTGCTCGCCGCATACAACGCCGACGCTGACACCATTCTGGGCGACTCGGTCACTTGGGACGCCACGCATCACGAGCGCATCGAGCCCACCCAGACCGTTCCGCAGCGGGTCCTGAAGAACGCTGGCTCCGGCACCCTCCAGTAATTTTCACTCGCCGGAATTTGTCGGCCGATGGACGGGTCGCGGCCGTGACTTCCCTGAAGAATCACGACTGCGACCCCCCACAGGGTTGCAGTACCTTCGAAAACTACGTTCTCGATTACCCGCAGGCTCCTCTCCACATTGCGGCAATCACAACCACGCTCTAGAGTATGGGTAATCGCTTTCCCACTCAAGAGTGCGGCAGAGCAAACCTTCTCGGCCCCGTACACTCCCCAAAAGAAAGAGCTTTCCCGTGTCAGAGACGACAATCGGCATCATCATGAACGGCGCCACCGGGCGCATGGGCTATCGCCAGCACCTTGTGCGCTCAATCCTCGCCATCCGCGAGCAAGGCGGCGTGCTGCTGGAGAGTGGCGACCGAGTGCAGGTCGAGCCGATCCTGGTGGGGCGCAACGAGAAGACCCTCAAAGAGCTCGCCGCCAAACACGGCATCGAGCACTACACCACCAACCTCGACGAGGCCCTCGTCGACCCGCGCTGGCAGATCTACGCCGACTTTTTGGTGACCAAAGCCCGAGCCTCCGCACTCCGCCGGGCCATCGCGGCCGGCAAGGCGATTTACACCGAAAAACCCACCGCCGAGACCTTTGAAGAGGCCCTCGAATTGGCTGCCCTCGCCCAGGCCGCCGGAGTGAAGAACGGCGTCGTGCACGACAAGCTCTACCTGCCCGGCCTGCAGAAACTCAAGCGCCTCATCGACTCCGGCTACTTCGGCCGCATTCTGAGCGTGCGTGGCGAATTCGGCTATTGGGTGTTTGAGGGCGACTGGCAGCCGTCCCAGCGGCCCAGCTGGAACTACCGCAAACAAGACGGCGGCGGAATCATCGTGGACATGTTCCCGCACTGGAACTACGTGCTGGAAAACCTGTTCGGCCGCGTCGAGTCGGTCTATACGCAGGCATCCACTCATATTCCGCTGCGTATCGACGAGAGCGGCGACCCCTACGAGGCCACGAGCGACGACTCCGCGTATGCCATCTTCGAAATCGAGGGCGGCATCGTCGCCCAGCTCAACTCGAGTTGGACCGTGCGCGTCAACCGCGACGAGCTCGTCGAATTTCAGGTCGATGGCACGCTCGGCAGCGCCGTCGTTGGCCTGTTCGGCTGCAAAATCCAGCCGCGCAACGCCACTCCCAAGCCGGTGTGGAACCCCGACCTCGCCGAAACCCACGACTACTCGACCGACTGGCTCGAGGTGCCAGACAACGACGTCTTTGAGAACGGCTTCAAGACCCAGTGGGAGCAATTCATCCGCTACGTTGTCGAGGACGGCCCCAACGAATTCGACCTGCTCTCCGGCGCCCGCGGCGTGCAGCTCGCCGAGCAGGGTCTGGTGAGTTCCGCGACCGGTCGCCGCATCGATCTGCCGCTCGTCACCCTGCCCGTCGTCGCAGCGAGCCTCGTCCAGTCATGACCGAGGTCGTTTTGCTCGACAGGCAGGGGACCACCCGGCGCACACCGCTGCATCCGTCCCTCGCGTTTGCGAAACCGCGAGCGCCGCTCACCTCGCGCGTGGCTTACGCCGCCGCCCATGTCATTCCACAGAACTGGGCCGACAACGTTCCTGGCTCCCCCGCCGACATCGATTGGGACGCCACCCTGGCGTTTCGTCACCATGTCTGGTCGTGGGGCCTCGGCGTCGCCGACGCCATGGACACCGCGCAACGCAACATGGGTCTCGATCCGGCCGCGACCCGTGAACTGATCACGCGCAGCGCCACCGAGGCCCGTTCGGTGGGCGGCAAGCTCGTGGTCGGCGTCAACACCGACCACGTGGAGGAAGAGCAAATCTCCATCGACGCGGTCATCGACGCGTACAAGCAGCAGCTGCACTTCACAGAGGATGCCGGTGCCGGCGTGGTCTTGATGGCCAGCCGCCACCTGGCCCGCGCCGCAACATCCGCTGACGACTATCGCCGCGTGTATCGCGAGGTACTGACGGCGGCGAGCACGCCCGTCACCCTGCACTGGCTCGGCGCGGCTTTCGATCCGCTGCTCGCCACGTATTTCGGTTCGACCGACAGCGCCGTGGCCTCCGACACCATGGTCAACATCATCGAGGAAAACCGGGAACACGTGGCGGGAATCAAGATGAGCCTGCTCGACGCCGACGCCGAGATCGCCGTCCGCTCACGGCTGCCCGAGTCGGCACGCATGTTCACCGGCGACGACTTCAACTACGTTGGCCTGATTGCCGGCGATGGCACTGTCCATTCCGATGCCCTGCTCGGCGCCTTCGCTGCGGTCGCCCCGAACGCGTCGGCCGCCATCCAGGCGCTCGATGCGAACGACCCCGCCGAATACGCCCGCATCCTCGGCCCGACCGAGGAGCTGTCCCGGCAGATTTTCGCGGCACCGACCTTCTATTACAAGACCGGCGTGGCTTTTTTGTCCTGGCTGAACGGCCACCAGGCCGCTTTCAGCATGGTCGGTGGTCTGCACGCCACGCGCAGCCTGCCGCACCTGTCCGAAATCGTGCGCCTCGCCAACGACTCCGGCGCCCTGGAACGCCCCGAACTCGCTGCCGCCCGCTGGCGCGGCATGCTGACCCTGAACGGAATCGACGCATGAATCTCGTGATCGCGTCCCCTCACCCCCGATTCTCCCTCAATCAGGCCACCATCAGATACGCCTCGCTAGCCGAGGCCGTGAACCTCAGCAGCGAGGCCGGCGCGGAGAGCATCGGCCTCTGGCGCGAGCCTGTGGCCAAGGCTGGTCTCGACGAGGCCGTTCGCCTCGTGACGGACGCTGGCCTGCGCGTATCGAGCCTCTGCCGCGGCGGGTTCTTCACCATGCCGGAAGGTCCTGCACGCCGAGCCGCCATCGACGACAACCGCCGAGCCCTGGCCGAGGCCGCAGCCCTCGGCGCCCCAACACTCGTGCTCGTAGCCGGCGGGTTGCCGGAGGGCTCCCGCGACATCGCTGGAGCCCGAGAACGCGTGCGCGATGCCCTCGGCGAGCTCGCCCCCGACGCACGCGCTGCCGGGGTCACCCTCGCCATCGAGCCCCTGCACCCGATGTATGCCTCCGATCGCGCCGTTATCTCCACGCTCGGGCAGGCGCTCGACATGGCCGAGCAGTTCGGAGCGGATGCCGTGGGTGTCGTCGTCGACACCTTCCACGTCTGGTGGGACCCGCAGCTCTTCGCCCAGATCGCGCGTGCCGGGGCCGGCGGCTACATCGCGAGCTATCAGGTCTGCGACTGGGCCACCCCACTGCCCGCCGACGTGCTGCTCGCGCGCCAATTCCCCGGCGACGGAGTGATCGACTTCGAGCCGATCACCCGCGCCGTGCTTGCTGCCGGCTACAGGGGCGACATCGAGGTGGAAATCTTCAACCAAGGTATCTGGGATTCCCCCGCTGCAGACGTTATCACCCGAACCATTGCATCGTTCGGTGCGAACGTTGGCGTGCACCTGAAACGGTGACGGTAGGCTCAGTTCGCGCCGACCCGACCCGCCCGAACACCAACAGTCGTCATTTGAGGGCGATCGCTGACCAAGACACCGGGGCAGCGTCACGGTCAGCACTCCGTCCGTAAGAACAACCCCGGCGAGCGACTTCAGGCCGACCCTCGTCTGATCTGCCAGCGTGTTCTTGGCGTAGACGTCAGAATCGTGCAGACTGACCGCCTCGTCGACGACGGATGCGCCCAGTTCGGCCACATCGATGATCACCTGCAGCGACTCGGTCTGGCTGCGATTCACCAGGAACACCGCAGATTTTCCGCTGTCCTGGTCATAGGTCGCCACTGAATCCACCAGCGGAGCCGCGCCGTAGACGGCAGCCTCATAGGTTCCCACGTCGATCCGCGCCTATGAGGACCTCATCGAGGAGGTTTTGGAGGCCGGCATCGAGATCGATGCCCTCGGGCTGCAGACCCATATGCATCAGGGGTACTGGGGCGAGGACGTCATGCTCGAGATGGTCGACCGCTTCGCCCGGTTCGGCCTGCCGCTGCACCTGACCGAGTCATCGCTTGTCTCAGGCCATCTCATGCCGGCCGACATCGTGGACCTGAATGACTACAAGATTCCCAAGTGGCCATCCACTCCCGAGGGCGAGGCGCGTCAAGCGGACGAGCTCGTGTGACACTACCGCTCGCTCGTGTCGCACCCCTCCGTCGAGGCCATTACCTACTGGGGCATCACCGACGCAGGCGCCTGGCTGGGCGCACCGATCGGGCTGGTGCGTGCCGATGGCACTCCGAAGCCGTCCTGCCAAGCGTTGCACGGGCTGGTCAAGGGCGAGTGGTGGCTGGCACCTACGACCGTGGTGACCGACGCGGATGGCAGGATTACGGTCAAGGGATTCTCCGGCGAATACCAGCTCAGTTCTGGTGCCAGCTTCGCCGCTGGGGCACAGCCCACCCGATTCACTCTCCGTTCACAGGAACAGCAAATTCGCGTCACCCGCCCATCGATCGGCTGATCTCTCGGCGCTGGTCAGGCTGCGATCGGGTCAATCACTTGCTAAACCATGAGGCGTGCCGAGTGCGTGGATCCGAGAATTCTGCAGAATCGAGGTTTCGTGAATTGGCCACGCTCGCAGACGCACGATCAGCGCCCGAACACCGTTCGCTCCAGAAAGTCGTTACGAAACTTGCCCGCCGGGTCGAGCCGATCAGCAAGGGCTCGAAAATCGTCGAGCCAGGGAAAGCTGGTCGCAAGTGTCACGGCATCCGTTTGAAAGAGCTTGCTCCAATGCGGCCGGACCGCAAACGGGGCCAGTGCCGCTTCGAGCGCCGGCAGCAACGCCTCTACGGCGGCCTGCTCGGGCTTCCAGGTGAAGTGCAGTGCCACGCCGGCCCGTTCGGAGTTCGGGCTGAGCCAGAGGTCGTCGGCCGCGATGCTGCGAACCTCGCTGACCAGCAGCAGCAGCGCGATCCGAGCGGAGAGAGTGCGCATCGCCTCTATTGCCGCGACGGCATGCTCGCGCGGCACGTGGTATTCGCTCTGCAACTCCTCGCCGTTGCTAGGGGTGAAGGCTAGGCGAAAGTGCGCGAGTCGCTCAGACCACGGCCCGGCGACGCCGAGCTGCTCCGTACAGTTGATTGCGGAAATACCGGGTAGCGGCTGCCGCCCCACGGTCGCCGCCGTCCCCCCGAAGAACTCGCCCGCGTCAGTAAATTCCCCGCCCCGGCTTTTCACCCAGGCCTGATCCACGTTTTCCCAAGCCAGTTGGTGAACAGGCTCACGCTGTAGGCGCTGCCCATCACGGCGTCGAAATGCTGCAGCACTGCGCTCCACGGCAGGTTCTCGTAGACGAACTGCTGCACCTCAAACGTCGGCTGAATATCGAGCGTGACCCGGGTGACGATGCCGAGCGCGCCGAGCGCCACTACCATGCCGGCGAAATCGGGAGTCGACCGATCAACCTGCTGCAGCTCCCCGGAGCCCGTGACGATCTCGAGGGCGGACACCGCGGTCGCGAGGCTTCCGTTGCAGTCGCCAGAGCCGTGCGTGCCGGTAGCGATAGCACCGGCTACGCTGATGTGTGGCAGCGACGCGAGGTTGTGCAGGGCGTAGGTCGTGCCGCCGGAAACCCCGACGCTCAGTGCGGTCGGGTCGATGACAATGGCATCGTCGACGCGGTCGAGCGCGACCAGCATGCCGGGGGAATCCGCGATCGCATTGAAGGAGTGGCGGGAGCCGAGGGCCCGCACCTGAGTGGCGGCGGCAACGAGCTGATGCACCTCCTCGATGGTTCTCGGGTGCGCGACGGGTGCCGCATAGCGGTAGTTGCCAGCCCAATTGCGTTCGCTCGTCTGATTCATTCGGACCGCCTCACAGCATTTGGCGATTAGGACAACATATCAAGGCCGGGTCGGCCCCGCACACACCCGGCCGGGTCGTCGACAATGCCCAAAATGACCCGGTGTGGGCAGTTATTCGTTATTAAATCGAACGGTCAGCCCCTGAGCGAGGGGTGGCACGCTGCACAATAGTTGTGGCCGCAGGTAGATTGCGACAATCCCTGCAGACCGTGCTCTTTCATCCGCTCCTGATATATGTTTGAGTAATCAACAAATCACCAACGAAGCTGAATCGGAAGTAGTGACATGACCGTGAGCCTGACTCCCACCCGCGACGACAAGTTCTCCTTCGGCCTCTGGACCGTCGGTTATAACGGCAGCGACCCATTTGGCGGCCCGACCAGGCCGAAGCTCGACGTCGTCGACGCCGTCACCAACCTGGCCGAGCTCGGCGCCTACGGCCTCACCTTTCACGACGATGATCTGTTTGACTTCGGTTCAACGGATTCCGCCCGCCAGTCGCAGATCGACCGCCTCAAGCAAGCGCTCGCCGACACCGGCCTCATCGTGCCGATGGTCACCACTAACCTGTTCAGTGCTCCGGTGTTCAAGGACGGTGGATTCACCTCAAACGACCGCGCCGTTCGCCGGTTCGCGCTGCGTAAGGTGCTGCGCAATATCGACCTTGCTGCCGAGCTCGGCGCCAAGACCTTCGTCATGTGGGGCGGCCGCGAGGGCGCCGAGTATGACGCGGCCAAGGACATCCGTTCGGCGCTCGAGCGCTACCGCGAGGCCGTGAACTTGCTCGGTGACTATGTCACCGACAAGGGCTACGACATTCGCTTCGCCATTGAGCCCAAGCCTAACGAACCGCGCGGCGATATTCTGCTGCCGACCGTCGGCCACGCGATGGCCTTCATCGAAACCCTCGAGCGCCCCGAAATGGTCGGTGTGAACCCCGAAGTCGGGCACGAGCAGATGGCCGGCCTCAACTTCGCCGCCGGCATCGCGCAGGCGTTGTACCAGGGCAAGCTATTCCACATCGACCTCAACGGCCAGCGCGGCATCAAGTACGACCAGGACCTGGTCTTCGGCCACGGTGACCTGCAGAACGCCTTCGCGCTGGTTGACCTGCTCGAAAACGGCGGCCCGAACGGTGGCCAGACCTACACCGGACCGCGGCACTTCGACTACAAGCCGAGCCGCACCGAAGACGTCGCCGGAGTGTGGACCTCGGCCGCGGCGAACATGCGCACCTACCTGCTGCTCAAGCAGCGGGCTGCGGCGTTCCGCGCCGACCCCGAGGTGCAGGCGGCCCTCGCCGCGTCGAAGGTGCCGGACCTGGAGAACAACACCCTGGCAGCGGGTGAAAGCTACGACGACCTGCTCGCCGACCGTGGCTCCTACGAGGACTTCGACACCGACGCGTACTTCGGCGGCAAGGGCTTTGGCTTCGTGCACCTGCAGCAGCTCGCACTCGAGCACCTGCTCGGCGCCCGCTAGCCTGCTCCCGCCCCACCCCACCCCACCCCACCCCACCCGCACACCACGGTGGCTAATTCAGGACACTTGCCCGCGAACACCCTGCCCGCCCCGTCAATTCAGGGTCGAGGTTGAGCTGCACGCGCAATCTCCTGAATTAGCCACCGCACACCCCCGCGCATAACTCATGCAAGTTGTCGACCGGCCGCACCGGCACCCGCGACTTCTCGTCAAAGCCACACGCCGGCCGCGCAAACTGCAGGAGTTATGCCGCTCCCATTTACGAACGGACATGTCATGACGCTGGTTGCCGGGGTCGATTCGTCGACACAGAGTTGCAAGGTGGTCATTCGTAACGCTGACACGGGAGTGCTCGTGCGTTCCGGCCGGGCCAGCCACCCCGAAGGAACCGAAGTCGACCCCGCCGCCTGGTGGGACGCCCTGCAGGAGGCGGTCGCTGACGCTGGAGGACTCGGCGACGTCGCCGCCATTTCCATTGCCGCCCAGCAGCACGGCATGGTCGTGCTCGATATCGACGGCGAGGTTATTCGCCGGGCGCTGCTCTGGAATGACACCCGCAGCGCCCCGGCCGCCCTCGATTTGCTCACCGAAGTGGGCGCCGACGAGTACGCCGCCCGCACCGGAATCGTTCCAGTCGCGTCCTTCACCGCCACCAAGCTCCGTTGGCTGCGGGATGCCGAGCCGGCCAACGCGGCACGCGTCGCGGCCGTCGCCCTACCGCACGACTGGCTCAGTTGGCGGCTGCGCGGTTTCGGCCCGGCCGCCACGACCCCCCTCGGCCCCGTGCTGACCGAGCTCACCACCGACCGCTCAGACGCGAGCGGTACTGCGTACTGGTCGCCGAGCACCGGCGATTACGACCTGGACCTGTTCGAACTCGCCCTCGGCCACGCTGCCGTCCTCCCCCGCGTGCTCGGTGCCGCCGAACAGGCCGGCGTCACATCGCAACTCGGTGGCACCCATGACTCCTGGCTGCCAGCTGGCATCGTTGTCGCCGCGGGTGCCGGCGACAACGCGGGCGCCGCCCTTGGCCTCGGCGCGAGCGCTGGCGACGTCATCGTGTCGATCGGCACGAGCGGCACCGTGTTCGCTGTCACCGATCAGCCCACAACGGATGCCTCCGGCTCCGTCGCCGGGTTCGCCTCGGCTTCCGCAGACTTTCTGCCCTTGGTCGCGACCCTCAATGCCGCACGGGTGCTCGACTCCATCGCGGCCCTGCTCGGCGTCGACTATGACGAGTTGGGCCGGCTCGCCCTCGAAGCCGAGCCCGGAGCCCGCGGCCTCGTGCTGCAGCCATACTTCGCCGGGGAACGCACGCCGAACCTGCCGGAGGCGACGGCATCCGTTTTCGGAATGACTCTTGCGTCGACGACCCGGCCGAACCTGGCACGCGCCGCGATCGAGGGCATGCTGTGTGGGCTGGCCGACGGCCTTGACGCCGTAGAGGCGCTGGGCGTGAGCGTCACGCGCATTCTGCTGATCGGCGGGGCCGCGCAGAACCCGGCCGTGCGGGCCATTGCCGCTCAGGTGTTCGGGGCACCCGTCGTGGTGCCGGCGCCGGGCGAGTATGTCGCCGACGGCGGGGCGGTGCAGGCGGCGTGGGCGCTCACCGGTACCCGCCCGACCTGGGGCGCGGCCATTGTGGCCGAGCCGGCGCCCGACTTTCACCCGGTCATCCGCGCCCAGTACGCGGCACACGCGACCGCCTATGCCGCTGCGCCACGGTCGCGGTAATCAACATTGCCTCGGGCGCCAGCGCGGCCTAACTCCCCCGAGCGCCGAGAACCGCTGACCCAGGGCGCAAACCCAATGCTAGACAAGCATCCGTTTGACCCGACCCACGGGGCACCGCGGTTTGGCACGTTCCAGAGGGTTCTCACAGCCGCCTTACAGCCTCTCGGAACCGGACCGTGAGGCAGGGCCGCTAACGTCGTAGGCAACAGCAGCGACGAACGAATGGTGAACTCCCGTATGAGCACTTCCGGCCAGGCCCGCCCGCCCAAGAAAGACCGACGCGAGGAGGCCCGTGAAACCGCCCGGCTCATGCGCGCCGAACAAGTCAAGCGGGACAAGCGCCGTCGACTCTTCCTGCGCGGCGGCATCGGCATTGGCCTGCTCGCCGTGGTCGCCATTGTCGCCGTGGTCATCGTGAACAACGTCACCGCCCCGGCCGCGGCGAGCCCGGCCAACATGGCCAGCGACGGAATTCTGCTCGGCAGCGACGGTACCACGGTCTCCGCTGCCACGGCCGCCGCCCTCGACGCCGATGCCACCCCGATCGCCACCGACCAGAACGCCCTTGCAGATACGGCCAACATCGTGATGTACGTCGACTACCTCTGCCCGATCTGCGGTGATTTTGAGGCCACCAACGGTGAGCAGATCACCGAATGGGTCACCGCCGGAAATGCCACGGTCGAGGTGCACCCGATCTCGATTCTCGACCGGTTGTCGTCGGGCACCGAGTACGCCACCCGCGCCGCAAATGCGGCTGCCTGCGTGGCCAACGACGATCCCAACAACTTTCTCGACTTCAACGCGGCGATGTTCGCCGGTCAGCCCGCTGAGAACACGACCGGCTTGACCGATGCCGAGCTGACCAGCCTAGTTGAAGGAGCCGGGGTGACCTCCAGCGAGGTCGCCAGCTGCATCGCCGACCAGACCTACTCCGACTGGGTCGACGCCTCGACGCAGCGCGCGCTCGATGGCCCGATTCCCAACTCCGACATTGACGCAGTCAAGGGAACCCCGACGGTCCTGGTAAATGGCGTGAAGTACTCGGGCTCCAATAGCGATGCCGCCGCCTTCGAAGCTTTCGTCACTGAGCAGATGACCGCTGCAGGAACAGCAGAATAGCGACACTGGGGATGCCTGCAGACAGCTCAGCGCCTGGACCGTTCGGGCGTGCGATGAGTGCGGCCGCCGGTAGGGCGACCCCGACGAATGGCGGCGCGGCGCCCACGGGAACGGATGCTGCGCCGCCGACGGCGCATAACGGCCTTGCGCCCTCGGGACGAAATGGCGCGCTCACGGCGATTGCCTCGCCGCCGACGAATGGCGACGTGATACAGACGGGAACGGATACGCCGCCCTCGCAAACGAATGGTGCGCCGCCCGTGTTCGGGGCGGTTCTCGATTCGGCGACCCGGTGCATCCACTTTCATTCGGAGCTGGACATCGTGGCGATCAAGTTCGCCTGCTGCCGGCGCTACTACCCGTGCTTTCAGTGCCACGATGAAGCCGTGCAGCTTGAGTCTGTTCCGCATACGGCCCGGCGGTGGCCGCAATCCGAGTGGTCAGAGCTCGCCATTCTGTGCGGAGCCTGCCACCGCGAGCTCAGCATCACGGAGTATCGCCAGGTCGAACGCTGCCCGCACTGCGCCGCCGAATTCAACCCCGGCTGCCGCCTACACGCCCACCTCTATTTCAAGGAGTCCGCCGGGTGACCGGCCCGAGCGCTGCGCGATCACGGCAGACGTCGACGGTACGCGGGAGTTGCGCCGCTGCACAGTAGTCCCGCGCAACTGGGGGCGTAGCGGCGCAGGTCCCGCGCGACGCGTGGCGCGGTCGATCGGGACCGGAAAGCGGGCGCATGATCGGTCATGGGCCCACCTCTATAACATGGGCCCGTGGTCGCAGCCTGGCCGCCGCGCCCTCAGCCCAGCGCGAGTCCCGCCCACAGACCGAGCGCAGCGCCGCTAACGGATGCCACGAGCATGCCGATCCCGTTGGCCAGCGCGGCCAGATACCGCCGTTGTTGGGCCAGCCGAACGGTCTCGAAGCTCGCCGTGCTGAAAGTCGTGTACCCGCCCAGCAGGCCGACACCGAGCAAGAGGCTCCACTCCGGCGCGAGCAGATAGTTCAGGGCGAGGCCGGTGACGAGGCCGAGCAGCAGCGAGCCGCTCACATTGATGATGATCGTGCCGAACGGAAACGCACCGCCGAGGCGGGAACGCACCAGGCCGTCGAGGTAGAAGCGGGCGGCCGCGCCCACGCCGCCAGCGCAGGCGATCCCCAGAAACAGGAGCGGGGTCATCCGTTCGCCCCTGGATGCCGGTGCAGAGCGGCACCGAGCACGATGCCGAGCCATGTCACCGCACCACCGAGCAGAACCGTGCCGAGGGCGTAACCGACCGCGACGCCGATCTCGCCGCCGTGTAGTAGCAGTGCGCTGTCGGTCGCGAGCGCGCTGTAGGTCGTGAAGCCGCCGAGCAGGCCGGTGCCGAGCAGGAGTCGCAGGGTACGGCGACCGCCGGCATCGTGTCCGCTGCGCACGAGGGCCTCGAGCAGCAGGCCGAGCGACAGGGCGCCGAGCAGGTTGATTCCAAGCGTGGTCATCGGTAGGCGACCGTCAGGAAGTGTCAACGAGAGCGCTTCGCGCAGGGCGGTACCCGCCGTTCCGCCGAGAAAGACCAGGCCGAGGTAGCGCCAGCGCAGATGCACGGCGCGCGGCGTGATTCTCTCGATGATGCACCTACCTCTTTGTCGCGGTGGTTCTGTCGCAACCAGAGCAGGAACCATCAGCGAAGGCGGTTTGAGCGACTGCTCCGGCGGGATCCATCGCCGAAGCCAGAATACACTTTTTCGGCAGGACACGGCTGAAGCGCGAGGCGGCAGTACGACCGGGCGGCAGCGGAGCGACATACCCGCGCGGATGGGCGGCTACCGCTCCGACTCCCCGGCAGCTCGTCGCGGACGATTACGGGGGCGAGCGGAATGAAGATGACCGGCCGGTGCTGCCGGTGGGCGAGATGTACGACCACGGAGCCGTCGAAGACCTGCTGCACGCCGGTTTCGCGGGTGCCGACCACGATCATCGCGGCGTCGAGCGCGTCGGCGAGGCGGGGGTCGACCGGCAGGGCGATAACGCTTCTATCGGCGAACTCATCCACCAAATATCGGCTGGCCGGGTCAGACGGCAGCCAGCACGCCCGCGACGGAATCGAGCGAGCCGGGAACCAGACTGTAGTACGACCAGGTCCCCCGCTTGGCCCGGGTCAGAAACCCCGCATCGACGAGCACCTTCAGGTGGTGCGAGATCGTCGGCTGGCTCAGCGTGAGCTGGTCGGTCAGGTCGCAGACGCAGGCCTCGGCGTCGGCGTGGGCCGCCACGATCGAGATGATGCGCAGCCGAGCCGGGTCGGCGAGGGCTTTGAGCGAGCGGGCCAGGGAGTCCGCGTGGTCGGGCGCGATGGCCGAGCGAGCGAGCGAGGAGGAACAGGCATCCGCTTGAGAAATATCGGTCAGGGGCAGGGTCCGGGTGAACGTCATCTGAACAGATCCTCCTTAGATTGACATTGGTCAATGTATTGATCTAGCGTGGATATCGACAACGATCAATGTTACCGCGAATCGCTGTCGTCAAGACTTGGAGATTTGTGAGCATTACGGCACCTGCCCCCACCCGACTCGGCGCGATGGACCGGCTACTGCCAGTCTGGATCCTCGCCGCCATGAGCCTCGGCCTGCTGCTCGCAGTGTTCGTTCCGGTCGTCGGCGATCTGCTACACGCGTTCACGATCGGCTCGATCAGTGTGCCGATCGCCATTGGGCTACTGATCATGATGTACCCGGTGCTCGCCAAGGTGCGTTACACGGATGCCCGTGCTGTCGCCGGCGACAAGCGCCTGCTGATCTCCTCTTTGCTGCTGAACTGGCTGGTCGGCCCCGCGCTCATGTTCGCCCTGGCTTGGATCTTTCTGCCTGACCTGCCCGAGTACCGCACCGGACTGATCATCGTCGGCCTTGCCCGCTGCATCGCCATGGTGCTGATCTGGAACGACCTCGCCTGCGGTGACCGCGAAGCCGCCGCGTTTCTCGTCGCCGTGAACTCGGTCTTTCAGGTCGTCGCGTTTGGCGCGCTCGGCTGGTTCTACCTGCAGGTTCTTCCGGGCTGGCTCGGCCTGTCGACCACGAGCGCTGAATTCTCAATCTGGGCGATCACCGCGAGCGTGCTCGTCTTCCTCGGCATTCCGCTGCTGGCCGGGTATTTGTCTCGTCGCATCGGTGAGGCCCGCCGTGGCCGAGACTGGTACGAGGCTCGCTTTCTGCCCCGGGTCGGCCCATTCGCGCTCTGGGGTCTGCTGTTCACGATCGTCATGCTGTTCGCTCTGCAGGGCCAGCAGGTCATCGATCACCCCGGCGATGTCGCCCGTATCGCGCTGCCGATGCTGGTCTATTTCGCGGTGATGTTTCTGATCGGTTTCCTCACGGGACGGCTCTTGCGTATGAGCTACGAGCGCACCACGACGCTCGCCTTCACCGCCGCCGGCAACAACTTCGAGCTCGCTATCGCCGTCGCGATCGGAACATTCGGTGCCCTCAGTGGCCAGGCCCTCGCCGGCATCGTCGGCCCACTGATCGAAGTACCCGCGCTCGTCGCGCTCGTTTACGTCGCGCTCTGGCTGAAACCGCGACTCTTTCCCGAATGGAAGCCGGCGGCCGACTCTGCGCCGGCCGCAGCATCCACTCGTACCCTCGTCTAACTGAAGGAACTAAGAAATGAAACCCTCCGTACTGTTTGTCTGCGTACACAACGCCGGACGCTCGCAGATGGCCGCTGGCTTTCTGACCGCACTGTCGCAGGGCCGCGTCGAGGTGCTCTCGGCCGGCTCGGAGCCGAAGGATCAGATCAACCCGGTCGCGATCGCCGCGATGGCCGAAGAGGGCATCGACATCGCCGGCAACGTGCCGAAGATCCTCACGACCGAGGCCGTCAAGCAGTCCGACGTCGTCATCACAATGGGCTGCGGCGACGCCTGCCCAATCTTTCCAGGCAAGCGCTACGAGGACTGGAAGCTGGACGACCCGGCCGGCCAGGGCATCGAAAGCGTGCGCCCCATTCGCGATGAGATCAAGGCGTGCATCCAGGCGCTGCTCGCCGAGATTCTGCCGGTCGAGGCTTAGGCATGCTTCCCGGCCTGACCTACCCGGAAGAGTCGCTCAAGCGCCTCGCCGGTGAGCTCGCCGAGCAGTTTCACGGCATCTTCGCCGCCGAGACCGTCGAACGTTACGTGCTCGAGTCCTATACCGGGCTGCTGCGCACGTCGAGTGTGAAGGCTCATTTGACGACCCGCACGGCACGCTTTGCTCGCGAACGCCTGAATGCACTGGGCCAGGCCAAGGGTGCGATCGAGCGCCCGGTGCCCGAAGTTTTGTTCGTCTGCGAGCAGAATGCCGGCCGATCGCAGATGGCCGCGGTGTTCACCAATGCCCTGTCGGGCGGTGCCGTGCACGTGCGTTCGGCCGGATCGATGCCCCTGCCCGAGCTGAACCCGACCATGGTCGCGGTCATGGTCGAACTCGGCCTGTCGCTCGACGAGTCATTTCCGAAGCCGCTCACCGACGACGTGGTGCAGGCGGCGGACGTCGTGATCACCATGGGCTGCGGCGATGCCTGCCCGATCTACCCTGGCAAACGCTACGTCGATTGGGAGCTCGTCGATCCGGCCGGCCGGCCGATCGAGGAGGTGCGGCGCATCCGCGACCAGATCCGGGCGAACGTCACGGAGATGCTGGCCGGTCTCGGAGTGACTCCGGCCGCCTGAGTTTTTCTTGTTTCCGAACCCGGGCCCGAAAACGGGTCAATGATAGATCATGGGCCCCGTCGCCTAAGGTGCGCCCGGCGAGCAGAACCCCGCCCGCAAGTGTTAAGCGAGCGTCAAGAACAACTTCTCGAGCTCGGTGACCGTCAGCGAATTCTCATTGTCGGGGTTCGCGATGCAATCGCGCATCGCGGTCGACACGATGACGAAGCCGGCCTTGTCCAGGGCACTCGACACGGCAGCCAGTTGAGTCACGACATCGCGGCAATTGCCGCCGCCCTCGACCGCGGCGATGACGGCGGTTAGCTGCCCCTGCGCCCGGCGCAACCGGTTCAGGATCTTTTTCTGCTCGGCAGCCCGGGTATCTTCGGTCGTCATCTCAGACCCCCTGCTCGGTCGCCAGACCGGCCTGCTGCCAGGCGGTGGTGCCGCCGGCAATGTTCACAGCGTCGTGGCCGTGCGCGGCCAGATACTCCGCCACCTGCGCGCTGCGTCCACCGAGGGCACAGATGACGTGCACCGGAACATCCGCTGGAATCTCGCCGATTCGCCCGACGACCTCGCCCATCGGAATGTGGATCACGCCGGGAACGTGGGCGGCTTCGTACTCCCACGGTTCGCGCACGTCGATGACAACGGGTTCGGTGAGCGCGGACAGCTCGGTGACGGTGATTTCTTTCATATCAGGGCTCTTTCCAAAATGGGTGAAGTGACGGTTCCGGCCAGCCAGGTGCGGTAGCCGCCGTCGAGGTTGCGCACGTCGAATCCGTGCTGGGTGAGAATGCGCGCAGCGGTGTGGCCGCGCTGACCGACCTGGCAATGCACGATCAGCGGCACCGGCGGAAGGTCAGCGAGTCGGGCTCGCAACTCGTCGAGTGACACGTTGAGCGCGCCCGGAATGCTGCCGGCGGCAAATTCGCCCGCAGACCGCACGTCCACGAGCACAGCGCCGGCCGCGCGCGCCGCCTCCAGCTCGTGCCACTGCAGGTTCACACTCGTACCCTTGGCCAGGTTGTCGGCGACATACCCGAGCTGGTTGATCGGGTCCTTCGCCGAGGCATACTGCGGCGCATAGGCGAGTTCCAGACGCGTCAAAGCGGATGCGCTCAGCCCGGCCGCCATCGCGACCGCGAGCACATCGATGCGCTTGTCCACCCCCGCACCGCCCACGATCTGCGCGCCGAGAATGGCGTCGGATTCGGTATCGATGAGCAGTTTGATCGACATCCCCTCCGCGCCCGGAAAGTATCCGGCGTGGTTAGCAGGGTGCGTGTGCGCGATGCGGTGGGCGCGCCCGGCGGCGATCAGACGCTTTTCGCCCCAACCAACCGTGGCCACTGTGAGGCCGAAGATGCCGACGATTCCGGTGCCGACGGCCGGTTCAGCCTGCTCGGGAGTGCCAACGATACTGTCGGCGACGGAGCGTCCGTGGCGGTTCGCGAGTCCGGCCATGGTGACCAGCGTGCCGGAGCCGTCGACGGCATCCGTTTTCTCGACGCCGTCGCCGACGGCGAAGATGTGTGGATCGCTGGTGGCCTGGGTGCCGTCGACCCAGACTCCGCCGCTCTCGCCGATGCGCAGGCCGGCCTGCTCGGCGAGGGTCACGTCGGGGCGCACGCCGCTCGCGTCGATGACGAGGTCGGCGGGCACGGTGGTACCGTCGCTCAGCATGACGCTTTGCCCGGAAGCTCCAATGACGACGGTGCCCAGGCGCACGTCGACGCCGCGTTCGCGCAGCCGGTCGAGCACGGGCGCGGCCATTTCGGGGTCGAGGGGGGTGAAGATCTGATTGCCGCGCTGCACGAGGGTCACCTGCACGCCGCGGTGCACGAGGTTTTCGACGGCTTCGAGGCCGATGAATCCGCCGCCGATCACCACAGCGGATGCCGTTTCGACGCCCCCGAGCACCGCGGTAATGTGGTCGACGTCATCGACCGTACGCAGCGTGTGGGTGGGAATGGTGCTGTCGGTCGCGCCGGAACGCGCCGAGGCGCCGGCGGCGAGCACGAGGCGGTCGTAGCTCTCGAGGCTTTCTTCGCCGGTGAGCAGATTGCGCACCGAGACGGTCTGGGCCTGGCGGTCGATCTGCACGACCTCGGTGTCGATGCGCACGTCGAGCGCGAAGCGGGCTCCGAGCGATCCGGGGGTCTGCAGCAGCAGGTCACTGCGCGTACGGATGACTCCTCCGACGAAATACGGCAGCCCGCAGTTCGCGAATGACACGTAGTGTCCACGCTCGAACACGATGATCTCGGCCGTCTCGTCGAGCCGACGCAACCTGGTTGCCGCCGACATTCCGCCGGCGACCCCGCCCACAATGATGATTCTCACGTTTACCTCCGCGCCGAGTATACCCCGAGGGGTATTCTTCACGCAAGCCTGGGGACACAGCGGGGGCATCCGCTCGCCCCGGGCCCATCTTACGGAACCGAGCCCACGATAGATCATGGGCACTGCGACCGGGCCCGGGCCCGGGCACAAGAAGCCCGAACCCGGAACCAGGAATGCCCGACCCTGGAAGGAAATACCTAGTCGACCGGGAGCGCCCGGAAGCCGCGCAACCGCAGACTGTTGGTCACCACGAACACAGAGGACAGCGCCATCGCAGCGCCGGCGATCAGCGGATTCAGCAGCCCGGCCATCGCGAGCGGAATCGCCGCGACGTTGTAGGCAAAGGCCCAGAACAGGTTCGCCTTGATCGTCGTGAGGGTACGACGAGACAAACGGATGGCATCCGCTGCGGCGAGCAGATCGCTGCGCATGAGCGTGAGGTCACTTGCCTCGATCGCGACATCGGTGCCCGAACCCATCGCAATGCCAAGGTCAGCGGTCGCGAGGGCGACGGCGTCGTTCACGCCGTCACCGACCATCGCCACCACGTGCCCCTCCGCCTGCAACCGCGCAATGACCCGGGCTTTGTCGGCGGGCAGCACCCCGGCGGTGACGTCGGTAATGCCGACCGAGTCGGCGACGCTCTGCGCCGCCGCGAGATTGTCGCCGGTGACCAGCAGGGGCGTGAGGCCGAGCGCCCGAAAGCGTTCGACCGCGAAACCGCTGGTCGGCTTCACCGTGTCGTCGACAGTCAGCACCCCGCGCACCTGCCCTTCCCAGGCCACCATGACGGCGGTCTTGCCGAGCCTCTCCGCGGTGCCCAGCACGGCCTGCAGCTCGATCGGTACGCTGAGCCCCCACCGCTCAACCAACCAGGCGGGCCGGCCGACCAGCACAAGGCGTCCGTCCACCTCGGCCTGCACCCCGAGCCCCTGCTCCGACAGAAACGCCGACGAAGGCGGAACCGAGCCCAGCCGCGACACAGCACCCGCCGTGATGGCGCGGGCGATCGGATGCTCCGACCCACTTTCCGCTGCCCCCGCCAGCCCCAGCAGCTCATCGACAGGACCGCACTCGTGGGGCACAACGCTCGACAGCGTCATGCGCCCGGTCGTGATCGTGCCGGTCTTATCGAGAACAATAGTGTCGACCCGGCGCGTGGACTCCAGAACCTGCGGTCCCTTGATCAAAATGCCCAGTTGCGCCCCGCGCCCGGTTCCCACGAGCAGCGCGGTCGGCGTGGCCAGCCCGAGCGCGCACGGGCAGGCGATGATGAGCGTCGCGACGGCGGCGGTGAACGCCATCGTCGCACCGGCGCCGACCAGAAGCCAGCCGACCAGGGTCGCCAGGGCGAGCCCGATCACGATCGGCACGAATACGGCGGAGACCCGGTCGGCCAGGCGCTGCACCTCGGCCTTGCCAGTCTGTGCCTGTTCCACGAGTCGGCCAATATGCGACAGCTCGGTGTCAGCGCCGACCCGGACAGCCCGCACCACGAGGCGCCCGCCGGAGTTCAGGGTTGCCCCCACAACGTTGTCGCCCGGCCCGACTTCGATGGGCACCGATTCACCGGTGAGCAGGCTCGCATCAATCGCACTCGAACCGTCGACGATCAGGCCGTCGGTCGCGATTTTCTCCCCCGGCCGCACCACAAATTCATCACCAACCACGAGCAGCGCGGTGCTGATCCGGCTCTCCACGCCATCCTTCAGCAGCGTGGTTTCCTTCGCGCCGAGTTCGAGCAGCGCCTGCAGCGCCGCTCCGGAATTGCGCTTGGCTCGCGCCTCCGCGTAGCGCCCAGCCAGAATAAACACCGTGACAGCGGATGCCACCTCGAGATAGATCTCGTCGGCGCCGCCCCCAGGTGTGGCCGAGAAGGTAAAGCTCATGGTCATGCCGGCCATTCCGGCCATACCGAAGAAGAGGGCATAGAGCGACCAGCCGAGGGCGGCGAGCACGCCGACGCTGACCAGCGTATCCATGGTCGCGGCACCGTGGCGAGCATTCACCCAGGCGGCGCGGTGGAACGGCCACGCACCCCAGATCGCCACCGGGGCAGCGAGGACCAGGGCCAGCCACTGCCAGTTGGTGAACTGCAGCACCGGGATCATCGACAGGGCGGCGACCGGCAGGGTCAGCGCGGCCGAGACGAGCAGGCGCTGGCGCAGGGTGGCAAGCTCGGGGTTGCCGGTATCCGCCACGGGTGCGGCTGCGGGCCGCACAGCCGAGTAGCCGGTGGCTTCAATCGTCTTGATGGCGTCGTCGATGCTCGTGCCGTCCGGCACGAAAACACTCGCCTTTTCGGTGGCGTAGTTGACCGTGGCGGCGACCCCGGGCATCCGATTGAGCTTCTTCTCGATACGGGCGGCACACGAGGTGCAGGTCATCCCACCGACGAGAAGGTCAATCTGCTGACCATCCGACATCAGGCCGCGGACACCAGCTGGTAGCCCGCCTCCTCAACGGCGGCGGCGACCACGGTACGGTCGAGCTCGGCGGTGCTCTTGACGGTCACCTGCGAGGTGCCACCCTTGACAAGCTCCACGGTGACGTTCTCGACCCCTTCGAGGAGCCCGATCTCTTCGGTTACGCTCGCGACGCAGTGGCCGCAGGTCATTCCGTCGACGCCGTAGGCGGTGGTCGTGCTGTTCATGTTCAGAACCTTTCTATTTCCCCGTGAAGGGGGGTCTCCTGCGAGCATACCCCTTGGGGGTACCATTCTGCTAATATACCCCAAGGGGGTACAGTAATGTGACGAGGGTTCATGAACGACGCAGAGGACATTTTTATGCACGAGTCACACCCGGCGGAGACCCACAACGGACCGCACGGCTACATTTCAAACAAAGATGCCTACCTCAAGCGCCTGCGTCGCATCGAGGGTCAGGCCCGCGGCCTGCAGGGCATGGTCACCGACGACAAGTACTGCATCGACATCCTCACGCAGATCTCCGCCATGACGAGCGCGCTCGAATCGGTCGCGCTCGCGCTGCTCGACGATCACCTGAACCACTGCGTGCTGCACGCGGCGGTCGCCGGCGGCGACGAAGCCGAGGCCAAGCTGCGCGAGGCATCCGCTGCCATCGCGCGGTTGGTGCGTTCCTGAAGGACCGGACCTTTGGCCCTAGTCCCCGGGTATAGCCCGGCGCGACACTGGTTAGACAGCGAAACGGAAGGACTCCCATGAACAGCAATGCCGCCACGGCCGCTCCCGTACGAGTCTTCATTCTCGACGATCACGAGCTGGTTCGGCGCGGACTGCGGGAGCTGCTCGAGGGCGAAGGATTCAATGTTGTGGCCGATTGCGGTCTGGCCGCCGAGGCAACCCCGCTCATTCTCGAGCTGCGCCCCGACGTGGCCATTCTCGATGCCCGTCTGCCCGACGGCACCGGCATTGAGGTCTGCCGGGACGTGCGTTCGGTTGACGACGCCCAGCAGTGCCTCATTCTCACCAGTTACGACGACGAGCAGGCGCTGCGCGGTGCGGTTCTGGCCGGCGCGGCCGGTTATCTGCTCAAGGAGATTCGCAGCACCGACCTGCTCGGTAAGATTCGGCGGGCGGCGGCGGGCGAATCCCTCTTCGACCCGGCGGTCAAGGCCGGCATCATCGCGGGCCTGGCCGACCCGCAGGATGCCCGGCTGGCAACGCTCACCGCGCAGGAGCGCAAGGTGCTCGACCTTATCGGTGCGGGCCTGACCAATCGCGAAATCGGCCAGACCATGTTTTTGGCCGAAAAGACTGTCAAGAACTACGTGTCGACGATGCTCGCAAAGCTGGATTTTCAGCGTCGAACCCAGGCTGCTGTTTTCGTTGCGAAACGTGGAGACGAACGCCGACCGTAATTTCCGGCACCGGCACAGACCAGCGCAGCCGAGTTCCCTCTCCGAGGGTGCTGCGCACCGAGAACTTACCATCGAGCAGCGCCGCGCGTTCCTTGAGGTTGTCCAGACCGCTGCGCCGCGCCGGCTTGCTGAAACCGATGCCGTTGTCGGCGATGACGAGCTTGATCCGCTCGCCCTGGGCGTCAACCGAAATGTCAATACTAGTCGCCTGCGCGTGGCGGGCAGCATTGCTCAGCCCCTCCGAGATCACAGCGAGCAGGTTGCTGCGCAGGTCGTCGGCGAGCGGTCCGTCGATCGGCCCGGACAAGCGGATGCGCGGAGCGAATGGCAGACCCTGCGCGCCCTCTTTGATCACGGCGAGAATGCGACTGCTCAGTGTCCCGGTGTCCTGAGCCATTCCGCGTAGGGAATAGATCGTGTCGCGCAGTTCACGAATAGTCTCATCGAGCTCGGTCGTCACCGCGTTGATGCGGTCAAGCGCGACCGGATCGTTGGTGAACCGGCGCAGGCTCTGCATGCTGAGCCCGGCGGCGAACAGTCGTTGAATGACGAGGTCGTGCAGGTCGCGCGCGATCCGGTCGCGGTCGCCGAGCACCGCCTGCTCCTCGCGCATCCGATGCACCGTGGCCAGCTCGAGAGCGAGCGATACCTGGGTACCGAAGACCGCGCTCATCTCCACATCGGTGAGACTGAATCCAGCGGATGACGGTGCTCGCGACAGCAAAATCACGCCCTGCCCGTCGCCGGCTGGCCCCAGTGCGGCCACCAGCGTGGGTCCCAGGAGTGACCACTGCGCGGCCGGGCCGGCTGCGGCATCCGCTGCCAGAATGGGCGATGAAGTGAGGGCTGAGGACGCACCGGTGTCGTGCAGCTCGTCCAGCGTGCCGGCGCGCAGCAGTACCGTGCTACCGACCAGGTGGGCGGCGACCGAAGCGGAAAGCTCCACTCCGGCGGCGGCCGCACAGTACAGGCTGTCGTCGGTGGGAAAGCCGATCACGGCCAGTTCGGCACCGGAGGCGACAAGCACGCGCTGCACCACCAGATCAAGGCCGTTGTCTTCGTCATTATCGTGCGGGCGCAGCAGGTCGCGGCCCATGGCGGCGACCGCCTCCAGCCAGCTTCCGCGGCGGCGGGCCTCGTCGTAGAGGCGGGCGTTCTCAATCGTGACGCCGGCGGCCGCGGCGAGCGCGACGGCCAGTTCCTGGTCTTGGTCGGTGAAGTCTCCGCCGCCCTCTTTTTCGGTGAGGTAGAGGTTGCCGAACACCGTGTCGCGCACCCGAACCGGAACGCCGAGGAACGACTTCATCGGCGGGTGATGGGCCGGAAACCCGAAGGAGTCGGCGTGATCGTGCAGATCGTGCAGGCGAATCGGATGCGGTTCGCGAATCAGCAGGCCGAGCACGCCGTGGCCGGTCGGCAGTGCCCCGATTCGGCGCACGGTTTCCTCATCGAGCCCGACGGTAACGAAGTGGCTCAATACCGGGCCGGTTCCGATCACGCCGAGGGCACCGTACCGGGCCTGCACCAGCCGACAGGCGGCGGTCACGACACGTTCGAGCACCGATTCGAGACTGAGGTCTTCAGCCACCGACACGACGGCATCGAGCAGGCCGCGCATTCGTTCCTGGGTAAGGGCAAGCTCAGCGGCAGTCTGATCCGTCATACTTCTCGTCCCCACCCATCAAGCCACTTTTTATCTAACCTAAGCACGCTTTGGCGGGTGGTAACCCTACTTGTGGGCGGTTCTGGTGACGATCGTCGGGCAGGAGATGTGCAACAGCACCTCGTGACTGACCGACCCCATCAGCAGGCGCTGCAGCGATCCGCGACCACGGCTGCCGACCACGAGCATTTGCGCCTGTCGGGCGGCGGCCACGAGCGCCCGTGCCGGCGACTCGTCGGTCTCGAGAACCTGGTGCACCACGAGGTCGGGGTAGCGTGCGCTGAGTCCCGCCACCGACTCGGCGAGCACGACGCGTTCCTCTTCCATGCGCTCGGTCACGGCCTCGGCCGGGATGCTGCGCAGCACCCGACGATTCGGCAGGTGCACCGCGTACAGGGCGAACAGCTCCTGGCTGGTGCGGTCGGCTTCGGCCGCGGCGAAGGCCACGGCGGTCACCGAGTCGACCGAGCCGTCGACGCCGACGTAGACGCCTGATCGCTCGGTCTCGGGCAACGACGGAATGACGGCGACCGGGCAGGTCGCCAGCGCGGCGATCTGCAGGCTGACGCTGCCGAACAGTTCACCCTCGACCCGGCCCTTGCGATCGGTACCGACGACAACGAGGTCGGCGTCCTTCGACAGCTCACTGAGCACGCGCGGTGCGCTGCCGGTGCGCAGCTCGGTGTGGGTGACGACAGTGGGGGCGAGGGCCGCCGCGCGGGCGCCAGCGTCGGTGAGAAGCTTCTTCTCGGCGTCGAGAATGGAATCGTAATAGCCGTAACCGTCGGCCAGCCAGGTTTCGTACACGGTGTGCACGAGCGTCACCGGGCTCTTGACGTGCTCGGCCCGGGCCATGGCCCACGCGAGGGCGGTCTCGCCGGCAGCCGAATCGTCGACACCGACCACAATCATCCGGTTCATTGCTCTACCTCGTTCTGCACTAGAAAGGGCGGGCCCAGAGCTGGTGCCCCATCGCCTTATTTCTATCCTGTCAGTCCGCGGGCCTCGCGAATAGGGCCGGAAGTCCCGATTAGCCGCCCATTCCCCGCGCCGACGCTACGGGACTTTCGGCCCTAGCCGCACCCGGGCCCCGGTCGTACCGTAGCTCTGACGGGTCGTTTGCCCGTCCCATTCGTCACAACTTATTCACCACAACTTATTCAGGACAACCCATTCACCACAACCCATTCACCACAACCCATTCACCACAGAGGAGATACCCGTGAAGGCACTTGTCTATGGCGGCCCTGGCCTGAAGAGCTGGACCGACGTCCCGGACCCGACGCTACACAACCCGACCGATGCGATCGTGCGCGTGGAGACCACCACGATCTGCGGCACCGACCTGCACCTTCTCAAGGGAGACGTTCCCGCCGTCACTGTCGGCCGCATCCTCGGCCATGAGGGCGTCGGCACGATCACCGAGGTCGGTTCAGCCGTCAGCAACCTGAAGGTCGGCGACCGGGTCATCATCTCCTGCATCAAGAGCTGCGGCCACTGCAGCAACTGCAGCAACGGGCTCTACTCGCACTGCCTCGGCGACGAGGGTGCCTCCGGCATCGGCTGGGTCTTCGGCCACCTGATCGACGGCACCCAGGCCGAGTTCGTGCGCGTTCCCTACGCCGACAACTCCCTGCACAAGCTGCCGGAGGGCGTCAGCGACGACCAAGGCGCCATGCTCAGCGACATCCTGCCGACCGGTTTTGAAATCGGCGTGCAGTACGGCCGGGTCAAGCCCGGCGATGTCGTCGCCGTGATCGGCGCCGGCCCGGTCGGCCTGGCCGCCATCGCCACCGCAGGCCTCTACGGCGCTGCGAGCATCATCGCGATCGACCTCGACGAGAACCGCCTCGAACGGGCCTGCTCCTGTGGCGCGACCGACACCGTCGTTTCCGGTGCCGCCGACTGGAAAGAGCAGGTTCTGGCCCTGACCGACGGCGCCGGTGTTGACGTGGCCATCGAGGCTGTCGGCATCCCGCAGACCTTCACCATGGCAACTGAGATCGTGCGGCCTGGCGGCAACGTCGCCAACGTAGGCGTGCACGGCAAGCCGGTCGACCTGCACCTCGAGAACCTCTGGATTCAAAACATCAACATCAGCATGGGGCTGGTCAACGCCAACACCACGAAGATGCTGCTGAGGCTCGTCGCGAGCAAGAAACTGCCAGCCGAGAAACTGGCCACGCATCACTTCAACTTCGACCAGTTTCTGGAGGCCTACGACACCTTCAGTCGCGCCGCCGAAACGAAGGCACTCAAGGTCGTCATCACCCGCTAACAACGTTTCTCTTGGAGGTACCATGCGTGCCCTGATCGTCTACGAGTCGCTGTACGGCATCCGTCACTGACACGCTTCTGGTTCGTGAGACCGGCGGAAGACCGACCGGCCGAGCTGGCTGCGCCTCAATCACGGCGTGTCCCGAAATCTACCGGCGTTGCGCACCGTGCTGCGTGGATGCCGTCGCTGATCTCGTGACTTTCGGCCCTACTCGGGGGTAAGCGGTGTGGCTAACCTGAAAATCAGAAGTCGGCGACGGTCACCCGAGCATTCACTCGCGGCCCAGCACCGCAGAAAGGGTTGGGCTCATGACTGACACGCTCACTACCGCCAAAATGGTCGTTGCCTGGGATGGAACGGAGCCGGCTCGAGCCGCTCTGGATTGGTCTTTGGCCCGCGCGGTCGGCGGCGAGCTCACCCTGGTGCGGGTACTCGATCGCACCGTGTCATCGGCGGACTACTTCACCCTAGACTCTACGACGGCCCATGCCCGCGAGGTACTCATCGATGATGCGGATCGGGTCAGCGCGAAGTATCCGGCGCTGACGGTGTACTCCGAGCTCCTCTCCGGTGACCCGATCTCCGAACTGCGTGCACTGAGCGGAACGCACACCCTCGTCGTCGTCGGAACCCACAGTCGCCGCGGGTCGACCCTGCGCTACGAGTGGTCATTGGGAGCGCGGCTGGCCGGCTCGGCCAACGGGCCCGTTGCGATCATTCCGAAGAGCGACAGTACGTTCCACTCGGGCATCGTGGTCGGCATCGACGGGTCGGCCGCCTCCAACGCCGCGGTCGAATTCGCGGCGGCCGAAGCCGAACGCTCCGGCGAAGACCTGCTTGCGATCCACGCCTGGCAGGAACCACTGGTCTGGCGCGACACGACCGAGCCCGACGCCCGCTCTCTGGACACGCTGGAGACCTTGCACCGGCGCATCCTCGACGAGTCGTTGCGTACCGTCGCCGCGCGCTACCCGATGGTGCGCATCCGTCCGTCGCTCGTGCGCGGACCGGCCCAGTCGGTACTGCTTGACGCATCCCGCGGGGCGGCCCTCCTCGTCGTCGGCGACCACGGGTTCAAGGGCCTGTCCAAGTTGCTGCTCGGTTCGGTGAGCCACTCGATCGTGCTGAACATCCAGTCGCCCATGGTGGTCATCCCGGCCCCGACCGTCTGACCCGCGCACGCGCTGGGCCTCTTTCTGGTCGACCGCGGGTCGCGGCACTCGTTCGAGACGCTGGCACCCCTCGGATCGAGTGCCCGCTTCCCGAAAGGGTGCCGCGAGCCGGCCTCTCGCGGTTAGGGTTTTGGTATGAGCACATTCGCGCTGCCCCGTCGCAGACTGCGCATTTTGGCGACCGGCGTCGCTTTGCTGGGGCTGCTGGCGACCCTGATCGCTTCGCCGATGCCACCGGTTGCCGCAGCGCCGCTACCGACCGCGGCGACGCGACCCGCCCCGTTCAACCCCGGCCTCATCATCAGCGACTACAACTTCTTCAACCCCGATGCCCTTACCGAGAGCGAGATTCAGAATTTTCTCGAGGAGCGCTCCTGCCGGCCGAGCGACGGCGTGCCGTGCCTGTGGGAATACCGCGAGACCACGACGAGTCAGCCGGCCCAGGGTGCCGGGCATTGCCGGCCCTATTTTGGCGGCGAGAACGAAACCGCCGCCCGCATCATTGCGAAGATCGCGGCGGCCTGCACCATTAGCCCCGAAGTTCTGCTGGTGTTGCTGCAAAAGGAACAGTCGCTGCTGACCCGACCGAGCGAATCGGGCTATCTGCGCGCGACCGGGTATGGCTGCCCCGACACCGCGGATTGCGATGCCCAGTACTTCGGCTTCTTCAACCAGGTCTACAACGCTGCCTGGCAATTTCGGCAGTACACCCAGGAACCCGACCGGGCCTTCAAGGTCGGCACGATCGACGTGGGTTTCAACCCCAACGCCGAGTGCGGTTCGACCCCGGTCGCCCTCGAAAACCAGGCCACGGCCAACCTATACAACTACACGCCCTACCAGCCCAATCCGGTGGCCGTGCAGAACGCTGGTGATCAGGGCGACGAATGCTCGACCTACGGTAACCTCAACTTTTGGCTGTTCTTCAATGACTGGTTCGGTGAGTCCACGTTCGAACCGTTCTCACTCGTGTTCGACGAGTGCTTAAACTTCGTCAGCGGCCAGAACTGCCGCGTGCCGTCGTTGATCCCCGTCGGCCCAGCCGCCTGACCCGGCCGCCCAAGCGGCCCACCGAGCGAACGGCCCACTGAGCAAGCGCCAAATCGGGCGGCCAGATGAGCGACTGAGGCGTTACGCTCGATCGCTCGCCGTGTACACCCACGGCACCTGGCCGATCTCCAGCCGGTGCCGGCCCCCTTTCTGCTCGATATCGGCCTGGTCGTCGTAAGCTACATCGCCCGCCCAGAACAGCACTTGCCCACGCTCGCTCGCTCCGAGTCGGGTCTCGTAGTGCGCCAACCCGCGCTCGATGAAGTGCGCCACGATCTCGGCCACCGACTCGAACCCTTGCAGCCCGTGCAGCGTCACCCAGGTTGGTGCCACGAGCGTCATCACATCGGATGCGTGCCGCTCCAGCGCGATCGCCGGCCGAAGCCAGGCGTAGTCGATGACCTCATCTGCGGCGAGCACAATGGTGCCGGCTGGCGCCGTCGTGAGGTAGAACCAGGTGCGCATGCGTTTCGGCGCGCTCAGGGGCGGTATCCACAGCGCGGTCGAGGTGAGTGCATCCGGCGACACCTCGAGTCCGGTCTCTTCTCGCACCTCGCGCACGGCGGCCCGGCGGGCGGCGAGTTGTTCGGCGGCCTCGCCTGCGGCCGCTGCACGACCACGCGAGGCCGCGGCATCCGCTGATGAGTGGTCCTCTGGATCAACGCCACCACCGGGAAACACCCAGGCACCGGCGAACGAGCCGCGATGGTGCGGACGTTCGAGCAGCAATACCTCGGGCCCGTCTGCGCCGTCACGCAGCAACACCACAGTCGCGGCCACGCCGAGAGGCGTGGCCTGGCTCACACCATCCCCGATCGGAACCGGGCCGGTCTGTGCATCTCGCGTCATCGCGTCGTCCTCATCGATCGGGTTTCCCCCACCCTAACGCCGACCCCCGACACCGACGCCGACACCGACACCGACACTAAGCTGCGAGCTATGCCCGACCACGATGCACAACCGCAGCACACGAGCCCATTCACCCGTAGTCTGCTCGCTCCCAATGCGGGGCCGATGACCCTCGACGGCACCAATTCGTACATCATTGCCGCACCGGGCTCGACCGAAATCATCGTGGTCGATCCTGGTCCCCTCAACGATGGCCACCTCGCCGCCCTCACCGCGGCGGGACGGGTCACACTCGTGCTAGTGACCCATCGGCACGCCGACCACACGGCCGCGAGCGCACGATTCGCCGAACTGACCGGAGCCCCGGTGCGGGCATTCGATCCGGCGTATTGCCTGGGCGGCGATCCCCTCGTAGACGGTGAACTGATCGAGGCCGCCGGCTCCAGCATCCACGTCATACATACCCCCGGCCACACCGACGACTCCGTCTGCCTGCACCAGCCGGGCGACGGTCCGACCGGCTCGGTGCTCACCGGCGACACCATTCTCGGCCGCGGAACCTCCATAATCGACGGCACCCTCGCCGACTACCTCGCCTCTCTCAAATCCCTGCGCGCACTCGGCCCGGCCATCGTACTACCGGCCCACGGTGCGGTGCTGCCCGACCTCGCCGCCCGCTGCGACGCCTACCTCGCCCACCGACACGAGCGTCTCGAGCAGGTTCGTGCCGCCCTGAGAGAGCTCGGCGAAGACGCCAGCGCGGCCCGGGTTACCGACGTGGTTTACGCACAAACGGATGCCGCGGTGCGGTTCGCCGCCGAGGCATCCGTTCGCGCACAGCTGGCTTATCTTCGCGGAGGCAGCGGATTGAGCTGACGTGCTCGCGAATCTAGTTGCCGGGCTTCTTCTTCTCCAGGTGGCGGCCCACCAACCCTCCTCTGACTTTGCGTGTAAAACAGACCAAGCGGTATGGTTCTTGTACTGCTCCAAAGCAGCGTTCACCCCTAATCGGCCATAGCAATGCGCTATCTTATTGGGAAACGGGCATCGTCGCCATCATCGTAAAAGGGGAAATTCATGCGCCAACGCTCGCTGCTCACTTCTATCGCCGCTGCCGCACTGCTCGCACTGACGCTCGCGGGATGCGGCGGCGGGGATGCGAAAGCCAAGCTCGACCCGGCAGAGAGCCCGCTGACCAAATATATGTCGGCGATGAACGAGGGCTACGACGAAGATTCCATGCTGGCGCAGCAGAAGGAGCAAGAAGAACTGACGGCGACCTGCATGGCTGACGAGGGCTTCGACTACGTTCCGGTCGACAACTCGCAGTACAGCGGCATGATGAGCGCCGACGACGGTGAAGAATATGGCACCGAGAAGTGGGTCGCCGAGAACGGTTACGGCATGAGCCAATCGCCGGAGCAGATCGCCGAGCAGCAGGAGCAGAGCCAGGAGTTCGTCGACCCGAACCAGGACTACGTGATGAGCCTCTCCGAGGGCGAGCAAGCCGCCTACTACGAGGTGCTCTATGGCGTTACGCCCACCGAGGAGGAGATGGGTGAAGACGGTTCTTACGAGTACAGCTGGGAGACGTCGGGCTGCCAGGGTTTCGCCAGTCACGAGATCAACGGCGACCAGCCCTCACCGGACGAACATGCAGCCCTCTATGAAGCGATGAGTGCAATGTACGAAACGGCGCAGTCCTCCGCTACTCTCGTGAAGCTCGATTCCGAGTGGGCAGTCTGCATGGCCGACGCCGGTTATGCGACCTTCACGAAGAAGGCCGACGCGCAGGAGTCGATTTCGACCGCGCAGAGCGAGCTCTACGAAAACCAGACCGGCGCCGGCCCCGATGAGGCGGTGCTCGCCGAGATGCGCGAAAAGGAACTCGCCGTTGCCATGGCCGACTTCACCTGCGCCGAAGAGATTGACTATACCGAAGCATCGACAAAGGTGCAGTTCGACCTCGAAGAGCAGTTCATCATTGATCACAAGTCCGAGCTGGACGCGCTCATCGCAGACACCGAGCAAGGCAAGTAGGTGTCGCGCCGGTTCGGTCAGAGAAAGAGCGCGCCCGACGAGTTAGCGCCCGCCGCCGAATCGGTCGCGTTAAAACCCCACTCACGTAGCCAGGGCTGGCGCCGCCTGTTCGTCGGAAACCGCGTCATCTGGGTCATGGCCACGGTCGCCATCGTCGCCCTCGTGGCCGGCCTCGGACTCGGCCAGCTCATCGTCTCGCCCGGGCAGGCCGCAGCGGATGCCGATGCTCCCGCCGCGGGCCTCATCACCGTTCCGGTCGAGAATCGTCAGCTCGCCAACGACGTCACCATGCGCGGTGACGCGACCTATGCCGACTCCGTCGAAGTGAGCATCGAAACCGGTGAACTCGCCGGGCCACCCATCGTCACCGGGCAGGTCCCAGAGGTCGCTGCAATCTTCGACACCGCGTCGATCGCGCTCGAGGTCACCGGTCGCCCGGTGATCGTGTTGCCAGGCGACCTACCGGTCTACCGCACCCTGCGGGTCGGTGTCTCCGGTCCCGACGTGCTGCAGCTCAAGCAGGGTTTGAGCGTGGCCGGAATCGATGCCGGTGCGCTCGACTCCGACGTGTTCGACGCCCAGACCGCGAGCGCGGTTACCGCGCTCTACGCCAAGGTTGGCTACCCGGCACCTACCGGCGGTTCCGAGGTCGAGAGCGCAGTGAGCGGCGCCGAAGCCGGAGTCTCGAGCGCGCAGGCATCCGTTGACAGTGCCAATAATGCACTCGCCACCGTTCAGGGTGCGGCGTCCAACGTCGACGTGGTCGAGCAGGGCAACCTCGTGCGCAGCGCCGAGCGGGCGCTCGCTTCGGCCCGGGCCGACGGTACACCCAATGAGATAGCGGATGCCGCCGAGGCCGTCACTCTGGCCGTCGCGCGCCGAGTCCAGGCCCTCGCCCCGCAGGACTCGAGCGCGGAGACGGCCGCCGTTACCGCGGCCAAGGCCGAACTGACGCGCGCCGGGGAGAATCTGAACGACGCCCGCGACGGTGCGCTGGCCTACCTGCCCGCCGGCGAGGTACTCTACCTGCCGGGACTGCCCCGCCGAGTCGACGAGATCAGCGTGAAACGCGGATCGAGCATCACCGGCCCGGTCATGCGGGTTTCGGGCGCGACCCTGGTCATCTCCGGATCGGCGACGGCGAACGACGCCGCTCTGCTTGAGGTCGGGGCCCCGGCCATTCTCGCCATGCCTGATGGCGACCAGGGCGCCACGATCACCTCGATCCTCCCCGTCGAAGCGGCCAGTGGTGAAGCAGCGAGCGGCCGCTTCACCGTTCTGTTCGCCCCGGACGCGCTCACCGACGAACAGATCCAGGCCGTGCAGGGCACCAACGTGCGCGTACGCATCCCGGTCAGTTCGACCGAGGGAGAAGTTCTGGCCGTTCCGCTCGCCGCCCTCACCGCCGGTCCGGGGGGCGAATCCCGCGTCGAATTCGACCCCGGCGACGGCGGGGAAACCGTGCTGGTCGAGGTCACGATCGGCCTCGCCGCCGAAGGATTCGTCGAGATCACCGCCGTCGACGGCTCGCTGGCGGTCGGGGACCTCGTCGTGGTGGGCCGGTGATCGCGGCCCCCGTCGTCGAACTGGTCAACGTCACGAGATCGTTTCCCGGCCCGCCCGAGGTGCAGGCTCTCAAATCGGTCAACCTGCGGGTCGAACGCGGCGACTACCTGTCAATCGTCGGCCCGAGTGGATCCGGCAAGTCCACCATGCTCAACCTGCTCGGCCTGCTCGACCGGCCGAGCGTCGGCGAGTACCACCTCGACGGCCGCAACACGAGCCTGCTCGACGAAAGACAGCGCGCCATCGTGCGCGGCGGCACCATCGGCTTCGTCTTTCAGGCCTTCCACCTGCTGCCGCACCGCACCGTACTCGATAACGTGCTGCTCGCCACCTTGTACAGCGGAGTTCCGCGCGGCGAGCGCGAGGACCGGGCCCGCGCAGCCCTCGACCGGGTGGGCCTCAATCATCGTCTCGACTTTCTGCCCGGTACCCTCTCCGGCGGCGAGCGCCAGCGGGTCGCCGTCGCGCGGGCCGTCGTCGCCTCGCCCGAACTGCTGCTCGCCGACGAGCCCACCGGAAACCTCGACGAGACCACTGGCAGCGAGGTCATGGACCTGTTCGAAGAACTGCACGCCGATGGTCTCACCCTCATCGTCATCACCCACGACCAGGCTGTCAGCGACCGGGCCGACCGCCGCGTGCGCATCACCGACGGTCGCTTGAGCGTGCTGTCATGACCTTCTCTTCTAAACGGATGCTCCGCCGCCGTTCCGCACACACCGACGCGGATGCACCCGCGGGCTTGGCGTCCATTGCAGTGGACCCCTCCGGCGCAGAATCGCACGTCTCAGCGCCCTCCGCGGCAACATCCGCTCGCTCAGGGCCCACCGCCGACGAACAGTCCGCCGCACAGTCCGACGCATTCTCCGGCACCCCGATCATCGTTCCGGTCATTCGCCGGGCCGACCGGTTCTCGGTGCAGGACCTGCTGGTCGAGGCGAGCTACGGCGTCGGCGCCCGGCCGAGCCGGCTCGTCATGACGACCCTCGGCACCGTGCTCGGCATCGCCTCACTCGTGGTTACCATCGGTTTCGCACAGACCGCCGCCGGGCAGATCTCCAACCAGTTCGATGCCGTCTCCGCGACCCAGATTTTGATCGAACCGGCCGCGACCCGCAACTCGAGCGGCGCCGAACAGGCCACCGGCCGGCTGCCGTGGGATGCCCCGGAGCGGGTCGATCGCCTCGCTGGGGTGGAACGCGCGGGTCTCGTGGCGGACGTCGATGTTGCAGGCCAGCCCGTGACCTCCGTTCCGGTCAATGATCCATCGGCCGCGCAGACGCTGAGCCCCGCTGTCATCGCCGCCTCATCGGGGCTTCTCGCCGCGGTGCGCGGGCAGGTCGTCACTGGGCGCTTTTTCGATGCCGGTCACGACGAGCGCGGCGACCGGGTGGCCGTGCTCGGGGAGCGGGCCGCCGAAACGCTCGGCATTAATCGGGTCGACAGCCAGCCGTCGATCTTCATCGGCGAGGTGTCGTACACCGTCATCGGCATCATCGACGGCGTCGAACGACGTGCCAATCTGCTCGATGCCGTCATCGTGCCGCTGAACACCGCCCGCGTGCAGTTCGGCCTGACAGCCCCGGCCGAACTGCACGTGCAAATTGAGGTCGGTGCCGGCACGCTGGTGTCGCGGCAGGCGCCGATCGCACTCGACCCGAGCGCACCGGAGAATTTCACGGTGCAGGCACCCGCTGCGGCATCGTCGTTGCAAGACAACATTCAAGCCGACATCAACATCGTCTTTCTCACCCTCGGCATTCTTGCGCTACTTGCCGGCGGCCTCGGTATCGCCAACGTCACCCTGCTCTCGGTAATGGAACGGGTCGGCGAGATCGGCCTGCGCCGGGCGCTCGGAGCAACAAAGCACGACATCGCCCGGCAGTTCATCGTGGAGTCGGCCGTGATCGGCCTGCTCGGCGGCCTGATCGGCTCGGCGCTCGGGGTCTTCGCGGTCGTCGCCGTCTCGCTGCTGCAGGGCTGGACGCCCATTCTCGACCCCTTCGTCGCCATCGGCGCCGCCCTGCTCGGAACCATCGTCGGCCTCGCCGCGGGCGCCTATCCCGCCGTGCGCGCCTCCAATATCGAGCCGATCACCGCTCTCCGCGGTGGCACCTGATGAGCTCGGCGCGCCGGGCACCCGCGGTAAACATGCCCCTAAAGCCTCGTCAAACCTTCCCCGACGGTTCGACTCAGCCAGACCGACGACGTGCGATGCGAACCTGCATGCAGAGCCGGGGGTATCCGTTAATGGCACACAGTTTCGCCGCTTCGACCGTCGCAGTCCGCGCGGATTCACCCACCCACAGGTTTTTCCGGCTCCAACGGCTAAACTCGCCGTCTACGGGGTGAGGATCAGTTCCATGAAACAACCGGGCATTTTTCTCTGCCTCGCGACCGCCGCCGCCATCGCGGCCGGAAGCCTCGCCGCGAGTTCGGCCGCCGCAGTCGACGACTATCCAACCTGGGAGCAGGTGGAAGCCGCCAAGAGCAGCGTCGCCGCCACACTCGCCGAGGTGTCCTCGATCGAACTCGCCCTCGACGAGTTGCAGACCCGCACCGCCACCCTCGGCGACGACGCCGTAGCGCTCGGCGCCGCCCACGAGCAAACCCAGGCGGATTACAGCGCAGCCGCAGCCCAGCAGGCAGTGCTCTCCGTTCAGGCGGATACCGCATCCGCTCGCTCCGTCGACAGCAGCGCCCGCCTGGGCGCGTTGGGTGCCCAGCTTTACCGCGCCGCAGGCACCGATTTGAGTGTGGGTGCCTTCTTCGACAGCACGCATTCCGACGACCTGTTGTTTCGGCTCGGCACGATGGAGCGGCTCACTGAGCAGGCGGGGCGACTCACCGCCGAAGCTGAAACCGAACGCAACTTGGCTGAAGCGCTCAGCGCGCAAGCCGAAGCGATGACCACGGAGCGCGACCGACTACAAGCCGCGGCACTGGCCGGCCTCACGGCTGCGCGCGCGGCCCAGCAGGCGGCCGACGCGGAGGTCGTCGTGAAGCAGTCCGCGAGCGAGGTGCTCTACGCCCAGCTCGCGTCATTGAAGAACTCATCCGCCGATGTGGAGAGACAGTATCGAAGCGGCGTGGTCGCCCAACAGCAGTATCTCGAGCAGCAGCGCCAGGCTGCGGCCACCGCATCGGCTGTGGCATCCGAGTCACCCGAGTCACCCGCGTCACCCGCGTCGTCGCCCGTACCGCCCGTCGGAGCCGTGATTGATCGCGGCGGCGCGCAGGCGATCGCCGCAACCCAGGTCGCCGCCCGGAGCTGGGGCACCGCCGAATTCAACTGTCTGGTTCAGCTCTGGCAACGGGAATCGGGCTGGCGGGTGAGCGCCTACAACACATCCAGCGGTGCCTACGGAATTCCCCAGTCGCTGCCGGGCAGCAAGATGCAGACCGCGGGCGACGACTGGCAGACCAACCCCGCCACCCAGATCAGCTGGGGCCTCGGCTACATCGCCTCCCGCTACGGCACCCCCTGTGACGCCTGGGCGCACTCCGAGGAGCACAACTGGTACTGAGCTGCGGCGCGTGACATCGAGCACAAATCACCTCGGCCCAGAACTGCCGTGAGCATATGCGTGCTTTGCGCCAGGAAAGAATATTCTTACAATGCCTTTCATGGGCGGCGTTGTGAACCCCCGCGAGCTATCTCGGGGGTCTTTTACAACGATGAGTCGGGATACCTAGAAATCCCAGTCGTCGTCTTCGGTGTTCACGGCCTTGCCGATCACGTACGACGAACCAGAGCCCGAGAAGAAGTCATGGTTCTCGTCACCGTTGGGTGAGAGGGCGGAGAGAATCGCCGGGTTCACGTCGCAGACGTCCTTCGGGAAGATCGCCTCGTAGCCGAGGTTCATCAGCGCCTTATTGGCGTTGTAGTGCAGAAACTTCTTGACGTCTTCGGTCAGACCGACCTCGTCGTAGAGGTCCTGCGTGTACTGCACCTCGTTCTCGTAAAGCTCAAACACCAGATTGAAGGTGTAGTCCTTGATCTCGTCGCGACGCGCCTGCGTCGCCTTCTCGAGCCCCTTCTGAAACTTGTACCCGATGTAGTACCCGTGCACGGCTTCATCCCGAATGATCAAACGGATGAGGTCGGCAGTGTTTGTCAGGCGGGCATGGCTGGAGAAATACATCGGCAGGTAGAAGCCCGAGTAGAACAGGAACGACTCGAGCAGCACCGAGGCGACCTTGCGCTTGAGCGGGTCGTCGCCCTGGTAGTAATCCATCACGATCGATGCCTTGCGCTGCAGGTTCTCGTTCTCGGTCGACCAGCGGAACGCCTCGTCGATCTCCTTAGTGGAGGCCAGCGTCGAGAAGATCGAGGAGTAGCTCTTGGCGTGCACTGACTCCATGAACGCGATGTTCGTGTAGACGGCCTCTTCGTGCGGGGTGATCGCATCGGGGATGAGCGAGACGGCGCCCACTGTGCCCTGGATCGTGTCGAGCAGGGTCAGTCCGGCAAAGACGCGCATCGTGAGCTGCTGCTCCACCGGCGTCAGCTGGTTCCACGACTGGATGTCGTTGCTGAGCGGAACCTTCTCCGGCAGCCAGAAGTTATTGGTCAGGCGGTTCCAGACGTCGACGTCTTTATCGTCTTCGATCTTGTTCCAGTTGATCGCGTCAACGTGCGACACCAGCTTGAGCTTGTCAATCATAGGAGGTCCTCTTCGGCTACTGCTTTGGTCGTTTATCTCGGTCGCCAGTATACGAAACCCAGCCGCCGCTGGTCGAGCTTCCCGAGACGGCCACAGCATTCATATGACGGTTTCGACAAGCTCGACCAACGGTGTTTCAACTCAGCGTGCGTTCAGCGAACTCACTCATAGCGCGCACGAGACACAATTCTCAATCTCCGTGCCTTCGAGGGCCATCTGGCGCAGACGAATGTAGTAGATCGTCTTGATGCCCTTTTTCCAGGCGTAGATCTGGGCGCGGTTGATATCGCGGGTGGTCGCGGTGTCTTTGAAGAACAGGGTCAGCGAGAGACCCTGGTCAACGTGCTGCGTCGCCGCGGCGTAGACGTCGATGACCTTCTCATAGCCGATTTCGTAGGCATCCTGATAGAAGTCCAGGTTATCGTTCGTCATGAACGGCGCCGGGTAGTAGACCCGGCCCAGCTTGCCTTCCTTGCGAATCTCGATCTTGGCCGCGATCGGGTGAATCGACGCGGTCGAGTTGTTGATGTACGAGATCGACCCGGTCGGCGGCACGGCCTGCAGATTCTGGTTGTAAATACCGTGCAGAGCAACGGATGCCTTGAGCTCAGCCCAGTCCGCCTGCGTCGGAATCGACACTCCAGCCTGGGTGAACAGCTCGGCACCGCGAGCTGTCGTCGGCTCCCAGACCTGTTCGGTGTACTTGTCGAAGAATGCACCGGAGGCATAGGTACTGTTTTCGAAGCCTTCGAAGGTGCGGCCGCGCTCGATAGCGATGGCGTTGGAGGCGCGCAGCGCATGGAACAACACCGTGTAGAAGTAGATGTTGGTGAAGTCGATGCTCTCTTCACTGCCGTAGTAGATGCGCTCACGGGCGAGGTAGCCATGTAGGTTCATCTGGCCGAGGCCGATGGCGTGCGAGCGGTCGTTACCATCTTCGATGGAGCGGACCGAGCTGATATGGCTCTGCTCGGACACGGCGTTCAAGCCACGAATGGCGGCGTTGACGGTGCGCCCGAGATCGCCGGAGTCCATCGCCAGGGCGATGTTCATCGACCCGAGGTTGCAGGAGATGTCCTTGCCAATCTCGTTGTACGAGAGGTCTTCGTTGTAGGTCGTCGGGGTGTTCACCTGCAGAATCTCGGAACACAGGTTCGACATGTTGATGCGACCCTCGATCGGGTTCGCCTTGTTCACCGTGTCTTCAAACATGATGTACGGGTAGCCGGACTCGAACTGAATCTCGGCGAGCGTCTGGAAGAACTCGCGCGCCTTCATCTTCGACTTCTTGATGCGGGGGTTGTCAACCATCTCGTGGTACTTCTCGGTCACCGAGATATCGGCGAAGGGCACGCCGTAGACTTTTTCCACGTCATAGGGCGAGAAGAGGTACATCCAGTCGTCGTTCTTGGCCAGCTCAAAGGTGATGTCGGGAATGACGACACCGAGTGAGAGCGTCTTGATACGAATCTTCTCGTCGGCGTTCTCACGCTTGGTATCAAGAAAACGCATGATGTCGGGGTGGTGCGCCTGCAGGTAGACGGCTCCGGCGCCCTGGCGGGCACCGAGCTGGTTGGCGTAGCTGAACGAGTCTTCGAGCAGCTTCATCACGGGAATGATGCCGCTGGACTGGTTCTCGATCTGCTTGATCGGGGCGCCGGCCTCGCGGATGTTGCTGAGCAGCAGCGCCACGCCACCGCCACGCTTGGACAGCTGCAACGAGGAGTTGATGCCGCGGCTGATCGACTCCATATTGTCTTCGATACGCAGCAGGAAGCAGGAGACGAGTTCGCCCCGCTGGGCCTTGCCGGAGTTCAAAAAGGTCGGCGTCGCGGGCTGAAAACGACCGGCGATGATTTCTTCGACCAGTTCGACGGCGAGCTTCTCATCACCGGATGCGAGACCTAGGGCCGTCATGACGACGCGGTCTTCGAAACGCTCGAGATAACGCTTGCCGTCGAAGGTCTTCAGCGTGTACGAGGTGTAGTACTTGAATGCGCCGAGGAAGCTCTGAAAGCGGAACTTTTTGGAGTAGGCGAGGTCGTTCAGGCTCGTGATGAACTCGAACGAGTACTGGTCGAGCACGGCCTGCTCGTAGTATTCCTTCTCGACCAAGTAGTCGAGGCGCTCGCGCAGCGAGTGAAAGAACACCGTGTTCTGGTTGACGTGCTGCAGAAAGAACTCGCGTGTGGCTTCCTGGTCTTTGTCGAACTGGATCTCCCCATTCGGCCCGTACAGGTTGAGCATGGCGTTGAGTGAGTGGTAATCCATGCCCGGCGCATCCACTGGTGTGACCTTCACGGCTGTTGTTTCCAAAATTCTTCCAATCCGTCGTGAACGATGCGCACATCATCCGGTGTTCCAAATACTTCAAAGCGATACAGGTGCGGCACCTTGCACTTGGCTGCGATGATGTCGCCGGCCAGGCAGTAGGCCGTACCGAAATTCATGTTGCCGGCGCCGATGACGCCGCGAATCAACGACCGGTTGGTCTCGTTGTTCAAAAACTTGATGACCTGCTTGGGTACAGCCCCGCCGGTGTTGCCGCCGCCATAGGTGGGCACGCACAGCACGAACGGAGCCTTGGCGACGAGTGGCTCGTCGCGGGCGTGGAGCGGAATGCGCGCGGCCGACCGGCCGAGCTTTTCGACGAACCGCGCGGTGTTGCCCGAGGTGCTGGAAAAGTACACGATGTCAGTCATCCGTGCGTATCGATCCTGTGCTTGTTGGCGTTGATTTTGGGAGTTTAAACTACGCGAGGCGAGCGGCGAGGGCGTTGATCTTGTCCGGGCGAAAGCCGCTCCAGTGCTCTTCGTCAGTGATGACGACGGGCGCCTGCAAGTAACCGAGGGCCTTGACCGCGTCGAGAGCGTTCTCATCGACCGAGAGGTCGCGCACCTCGTACTCGAGGCCCTTGTTGTCGAGGGCACGGTAGGTGGCCGTGCACTGCACGCAGGAGGGCTTCGTGTAAACGGTGATTGCCATGGTTATGGCCTCTTTTCTTGGCAAATTCAGTCTAATTCTGTTCGCGATAGTTCGCAACTATGTTCTATAAAACACTTGGATCAAAGACGGAAACCCGTCATACAGCATGATGCAAAGTGAGTAAGTTTTTCGACCGGCAATCCGGCTTAGCTACAGTCTCAATACTACATCTAGTGATCGACGAAGGATAGAGCCACTACATGCAGTAATTACATTTGTGTAGTTATCCACCGAGATTCCACAAGCCGCACACCGCCGACCGGCCCCAGACCGCCCGAATTCCGCGGAAACCCGGACAGTTATCCACAGGGCGTTGCCCTGACTATATTTTGCCTGTGGAATGTCCGACGGCGTGTCGCGGCCGGTCCCCACACCGAGCGCGCACGGCACACCCGAAGGCCGGAACGCTCACGCGTTCCGGCCTTCGGGTGGGTAGTGCCAACGCGAGAACGGTCAGTGACCGCCCGACCGGCGCTTGTTGTACACGTCAAAAGCCACAGCGAGAAGAAGCACGAGACCTTTGACGGCCTGCTGCCACTCGATACCAATGCCGAGAATCGACATACCGTTGTTGAGCACACCAATGATCAGACCGCCAATAATGGCGCCGCCGACCGTGCCGATGCCACCCTGCACGGCCGCACCACCTATGAACGCTGCCGAAATGGCCTCGAGTTCGAAGCCATCACCAGCCTTCGGGCCAGCGAGATTAAGCCTGGCGGTGAAGATGAGGCCCGCCAGGGCAGCGAGAACACCCATGTTCACGAACAGGTAGAAGTCGACCTTGCGGTTCTTGATGCCGGAGAGTTCGGCTGCGTGGCGGTTGCCGCCGATCGCGTAGATGTGGCGGCCGAACACCGTCCGGTTCATCACAACACCATAGATGAGCACGAGCACGGCGAGCACGATCAGGGTGACCGGGATACCCTTGTAGCTCGCGAGAGCATAGGCGAAGAATCCAAGTGCCGCAGTGATCAGAACTAGCTTGGTCACGAACCACACCAAAGGCTCGACCTCTTGGCCGTACTTGGACCGTCCCAGGCGCGTGCGCACCTGCTGCACAATCAGAGCAATCACGGCGATCAGTCCGACTCCGAGGGTGAGCGGGTCGAGGTCGAACTCGCCGAACACGTCGGTGAGAAAGCCGTTGCCAAGCGCACGGTACTCGGCCGGAAATGAGCCGATATTCGTATTTCCGAGCACAACGAGCGCCAGGCCGCGAAAGATGAGCATGCCCGCCAGGGTCACGATGAACGCCGGGATTCCCACATAGGCAATCCAGAAGCCCTGCCACACGCCAACGAGAGCGCCGATGCCAAGCGACATAATGATGGCCAGCCACCACGGCAGGCCCCACTGCACGGCGAAGACACCGGAACATGCGCCGACGAAAGCGGCCACCGATCCCACCGACAGGTCGATGTGGCCCGCGACGATCACCATCACCATGCCAATGGCGAGAACGAGAATGTAGCCGTTCTGCACGATCAAGTTGGAGATATTTTGCGGGCGTAAGAGGATGCCGTCGGTCAGGACCGTAAACAGCACCACCACCAGAACGAGGGCAATGAAAATACCGTTCTTGCCCAGGTCGGCCAAAACGTGACTCAGCCAGGAAGTGGCTTTGTTCTCACTCGGGTTGACCAGGCCTCCCGTGGCCGGCGTGGTCTCTTGATCACTCATTGGGGTTCTCCTTTTCCGCTAGCGCCGGCGCTAGCGGGCCTTTTCCATGGTCATGTGCTTGATGAGGGTCTCCGGCGTTGCGGTCTCAATCGGGAATTCCCCGGTGATGGCGCCCTCAGCCAGGGTATAAATGCGATCGCAAATGCCGAGCAGTTCCGGCAGCTCCGAAGAGATGACAATAACGCCCTTACCGGCCGCGGCAAGTTTGTTGATGATTGTGTAAATTTCGTACTTGGCCCCCACGTCGATCCCGCGGGTGGGCTCGTCAAGAATCAAAACGTCGGGGTTGGAATAGATCCACTTCGATAGCACCACCTTCTGTTGGTTGCCACCAGAGAGTTTGCCGGTCTTGACGAGCACGTTCGGAGCCTTGATATTCATGCTTGTGCGGTATTCGTTGGCGACCTGATACTCCTCGTTGTCATTCACGAGGCCCTTGCGTACCAGCCGATGCAGCGCCGCCATAGAGACGTTGCGCTTGATGTCTTCGATCAGGTTCAGGCCGTAGGTCTTGCGGTCCTCAGTGGCGTAGGCGATGCCGTTGTCGATGGCTTCGGTCACGGTGCGAGTCTTGATCTCAGTGCCATGCTTGAATACCTTGCCGGTGATGCGGCTCCCGTAGGAACGCCCAAACAGGCTCATTGCGAATTCCGTGCGGCCAGCCCCCATGAGGCCGGCTATTCCCACAATCTCACCGGCACGTACGCTGAGGTTGACGTGGTCAACGATCATGCGCGTCACGTCTTGCGGGTGAAAGGCGGTCCAGTCCTCAACCCGAAGGATCTCTTCCCCAATGTCGGGAGTGTGATCCGGGTAGCGGTGCTCGAGGTCACGACCGACCATGTCTTTGATGATGCGTTCTTCGGTGACGTCGACCTTGGCGATGGTTTCGATGGCCCGACCGTCACGGATGATCGTGACCGCGTCGGAGACTTTCTTGATCTCGTTGAGCTTGTGGCTGATGATGATCGACGTGATGCCCTGGCCCTTGAGGTGCAGGATGAGATCGAGCAAGTGGTCGGAGTCGTCATCGTTGAGGGCCGCCGTTGGCTCATCCAGGATCAGCAATTTCACCCGTTTCGAGAGCGCCTTAGCAATCTCGACGAGCTGCTGCTTGCCGACGCCGATGTCCATGATGCGCGTCGTTGGATTTTCGCGCAGTCCCACCCGGGCAAGAAGCTTGGCAGCCTCAGAGTTGGTCTTGTTCCAGTCAATGAGGCCGAAGGCGCCGCGCTGTTCGTTGTTCAGAAAGATGTTCTCGGCAATAGAGAGGTACGGACTGAGCGCGAGCTCCTGGTGAATGATCACGATTCCTTTGGCCTCGGAATCGCTGATGCTCTTGAACTCAACGATTTCGTCTTCGAAGACGATGTCGCCGGTGTAGGTACCGTGCGGATACACGCCACTGAGCACCTTCATCAGGGTTGACTTGCCTGCACCGTTCTCGCCGCAGATGGCGTGGACCTCCCCGCGACTGACGTCGAGTGTCACGTCAGAGAGCGCCTTTACTCCGGGAAACGTCTTGGTGATGCCGCGCATCTCAAGGATGTTCGTAGTCACGTAAGCACCTTCTTCATTCCTCTACTGCATGGTCAGAACCCGGGCGATTTCGGCGGCCGGTAAAAATATGGGTGGCACAACGGTCGGTGGGGTAAAACTACCCCACCGACCGTTGGGCACGGGCCAAACAGGAGGCAGCGAAACCTAGCCGTTGACTTCTGCTTCTGTCCAGTAGCCCGAATCAATCAGCACGGCCGGGATGTTGTCCTTGACCACGATCGTCGAGTCGAGCAGGAACGACGGAACGTTCTTCACACCGTTGTTGTAGTCCTCCGAGTTGTTGGTCTCGGGGGTCTCGCCATTCAGCAGGGCGACGGCCATGTTCACGGCGACGGATGCGAGTTCGCGTGTGTCCTTGAAGATGGTGCCGTACTGCTCACCCGAGTTGATCGCCTTGACCGAGTCGATCTCGGCGTCCTGGCCGGAGATGACGGGCCAGCCGTCGCCGACGGAGTAGCCAGAGCCCTCGAGGGCAGAGATGATTCCACGGGAGATGCCGTCGTACGGCGAAAGAATGGCGTTGACCACGGTGCCGTCCGAGTACTGGGCGGTGAGGAGGTCCTCCATGCGAGCCTGTGCTTCTTCTCCGGCCCAGCGGAGGGTAGCGACCTGTTCGATGTCGGTCTGGTTGCTCTTGACTACGAGGACGCCGTCGTCGATCAGCGGCTGGAAGACATCCATTGCACCGTCGAAGAAGAAGAATGCGTTGTTGTCATCGAGCGAGCCGGCGAAGAGCTCAAGGTTGAACGGACCGGCAGGCGCGCCCTCGATGGGCGTTCCGTCGAGTTCGGCAAGTCCGAGGCCGTTCAGGACCGACCATGCCTGCTGCTGTCCGACCTTGAAGTTGTCGAAGGACGCGTAGTAGTCGACGTTTTCGGTATCGCGGATGAGACGGTCATATGCGATGACGGGAATGTCCGCGTCAGCGGCGTCCTGCAACACGCTCGTGAGCGTCGTGCCGTCGATCGAGGCCACAATTAGGGCTTCGGCACCCTTGGTGATCATGTTCTCAATCTGCGAGACCTGCATGGGTATATCGTCCTCGGCGTACTGGAGGTCGACGGTGAAGCCCTGTTCCTCGAGCTGGCTCTTGACGGCGTTACCGTCGGCGATCCAACGCTCGGAGCTCTTGGTCGGCATGGCCACGCCGATCAGTCCCTTGTCGCCACTTCCGCCGGGGCTGGTGGATGTGCCGCCGGATGAGCAGGCTGCCATCGATACCGCGAGGGCACCCGCGGCCACGACTGCGAAGAATACGTTCTTTTTCACTGTGTTACCTTTCATTCTGTTTATCGTCATTGATGTGAAATTGCAGGATTGTGGAACAGTTGCAGGCCTGGTGCCAGTCGGTAGTAGGCCTGATTCCAACGCACTTCGCGGGTGAAATCGCGCAGGGTGGTGGTTTTATTAAGCACGAGCAGCTCGGTGCGAGCTATCTCGGCGAAATCGTAGAGCACCTCGGTGCCGCCGGCAGACGACGTTGCGGTGGTGCGGTCGGCTGCCATCACTGCAACGCCCCCTGCGGTGCTTGTCCGTAGACGTTCTGGTAGCGGTCGAACAGGAAATCGATGGATTCCTGTGGGATCAGAACGAGTTCACCGCCCACGCGGGCAAGCTGAACCGTGCGCGCAACGTCCTCCACCATCACCGCGGCCTTCACGGCATCGCGAGCGTCCTTGCCGATTGTGAAGGGCCCATGGTTCGCCATCAAGACGGCACGAGAACGGTGGCCGGTGAGGGTCTCCACGATGCCGCGGCCGATCGAGTCGTCGCCGATAATGGCGAAAGGTCCGACCGGGATCGGGCCGCCAAATTCGTCGGCCATGGCCGTGATAACGCACGGGATCGCTTCATTGCGGGCGGCCCAGGCCGTGGCGTAGGTGGAGTGCGTGTGCACGACTCCGCCGACATCGGGCATGTTCCGGTAGACGTAGGCGTGTGCTGCGGTGTCACTCGACGGCGAGCGGTCGGCGCCCGGCGTACCGGGGATGACGTTTCCGTCGAGGTCACAGAGAATCATGTTCTCCGGCGCCAGGTCGGCGTAGTCGACTCCGCTGGGCTTGATAACGAACAGGTCGGCGCCCGGCACGCGGCCCGAGACGTTGCCGCCGGTCCAGACCACGAGCCCGTTGCGAAACAGCTCCGCGTGCAGGCGGGTGATTTCAGCGCGAACGCGGGCGACCGCGACCTCGATCTGGGGGCCGTAGGTGCTCACGCGACCACCAGCGTAGCGCGGTCGTTAGCCGCGGCGCGGCTGCCGCCAGCGACCCGCCGTAAAACGGCCCGGCTCGCGTTGGCTACGCTCATCGCGCGGGTCCCGCTGTCGACCGAAGCCAGAGACTCGGCGCGGGAGAGCGCATCGGTTGTACTCACGGAAGTGACTCCTATGTCAGGTCTAAGCGCGGACAGTACCGCGAATGGTTCGGCGTTGACGACAGTGCAGCCAGCTGAAGCGTCTGACTGCGATGACCGAATGTGATCGGTCACATTGCTGTGTGCTTATGTTAGCGGCATCGGGACACACTGTGTCAAGAACGACTTGTCTCGTTTGAATAACGCTCGAAATCGCGCATCCCGCCGATCGAGGCCCGACGAAGGAGTGACTGAGACCAACGTGGCCACGTCTGAGGATCGGCGGGCGTGAGTGCGCCCGATATGGGTAGCCGCTACGGCGGTTCGTTAGTTACCGTAGCGGGCGCCCGTTTCGGGGGCGGCGGCGAGGGCAACTGTCGGTCGAGGCGCTAGTCTGTCGAGGCGCTAGAAAGAAGCGATCGACCCGCACGCCGACCCTCAGAATGCCGGGCGCGCGGTCGAGCCGCGAACGATGAGCTCCGGCATGATGGCACCCTGGTTCTCCGCGGTGGTGCCCGCGATGTTGGCCAGCAGCAGCGCGACGCAGCGCCGGCCGAGCTCGGCGAAGTCTTGGTGCACCGTCGTGAGTGGTGGCCAAAAGTGAGCCGCCTCCGGGATGTCGTCGAAGCCCACGATGCTCACGTCGCGGGGCACCTCGAGCCCGGCTTCCCGGATGGCGTGCATGAGACCGAGAGCCATCTGGTCGTTGGATGAGAAGATCGCCGTGAAGTCCCGCACGTGCAGCAGCTCGCGCCCGGCGTGGTAGCCGAATTCCGCAGTCCAGTCGCCGAGGATCGGCGCCGTGGTCGGAATGTCCCTGGCCCCCATCTCCTCCAGGAAGCCGTGCATGCGAGCCTCGGCCTCGATCCAGTCCTGCGGCCCGGCGAGATGATAAATGTCGCGGTGTCCGAGGTCGATGAGGTGCCGAGTGGCCAGTCGTGCACCGGCGATCTGGTCCACGGTGAGGGCGTTCGCGCCTACGTTCGCGGAGGACTGCAGCGTCACGAACGGCACATCGATCGACAGGAGCTTGAGGGCATTAAACACCCGCATCTGCGGTGCGATCACAACGATCCCTTCCACGGACTGGGACATCAGGTGGTCAACGGCCGCCGCGATGGACCCGGGCTCCCCACGATTGAGGTTCGCCGTGTTCACGAAGTATCCGGCGTCCCGCGCCGCGTCCTGGATCGCGGCAATGCTGCTCGCCGGGCCGTATTCGGCGCTCGACGCGGACAGCACACCGATCGTGCGGGATCGCCCGCGCGAGAGTGCGCGGGCGGCCCGATTGGGCCGGTATTGCAGTTCTTCGATGACCGCGAGCACCCGGGCTTTGGTGGAATCGCGGATGCTGGCGTGATTGTTGAGCACGCGCGATACAGTCTGGTAGGAGACCCCGGCGAGGCGCGCGACGTCGCGGATGCTCGGCGCACGCTCTTTCGTTGAGTCGTCCGACACGGTCACCCCCGAAGTCATGTGCACGGTCACAAATTGGCCCGCGTTTACATTATGCAGCCACAGAGCGCGATGTGACAGTCACATTGTGACGGTCACATTGTGACGGTCACATTCGCCCGGCCCGGCTCGTGTCGCAAAGCACGGCACACTGGATTCATGCCCATTCTCAACAAAGACATGACCCTGTGCATCTCACTCGCGGCCCGCCCGAGCAACCTGGGCACCCGATTTCACAACTATCTCTACGAAGAACTCGGCCTGAATTACATTTACAAGGCCTTCGCTCCGGTCGACCTGGCGAATGCGATCGCCGGCGTGCGCGGATTAGGCATTCGCGGTTGCGCCGTATCGATGCCCTACAAGGAAGACGTCATCGCTCTCATCGATGAAATGGATGCCTCGGCGTCGGCCATCGACTCGGTCAATACGATCGTCAACGACGCGGGCCACCTCACGGCGTACAACACCGACTATTCCGCCGTGCAGCGCCTGCTCGTCGAGCACGCCGTGCCGCCGAACTATTCGGTCATGCTGCGCGGCAGCGGCGGCATGGCCAAGGCCGTTGCGGCGGCCCTGCACGGTGCCGGGTTTGCCGACGGCACGATTGTGGCGCGTAATGAGGGCACCGGCCGGGCGATGGCCGCACTCTACGGCTACGGCTGGGTGCCCGAGGTCGGTGCGCTCACCGCAGACCTGATCGTCAACGTCACGCCGGTGGGCATGGCCGGCGGCGCGGCATCCGCTGTCACGTCATTTCTGCCGGAAGCAATAGCGGCGGCACGCCTGGTCTTCGACGTTGTGGCCTCCCCCGCCGAAACTCAGCTCATTCTGGCGGCGCGAGCGCTCGGCAAGCCGGTCATCACGGGAGCCGAGGTCGTCGCACTGCAGGCCGAGGAGCAGTTCTTTCTCTACACCGGCATTCGCCCAACGCCCGATCAGGTGCGCCGCGCCTCCGCCTTCTCCCGCGAGCACTGACCCTCGCGTTTCTCTTGCATTCGCCGTCCCTCTGCACGGGCCCCGGGTCCGGAAAGCGGGCCTTGCGACGAACGCGTGGCCCCTATTCAGGCCCCGGGCAGCGCACCCTTCAGGTCTGCGATGAGGTCCTCGACGTCTTCGATGCCGACCGACAGGCGCACGATGTTGTCGGGTACCTCGAGCTCGGTGCCGCGCACCGAGGCGTGCGTCATTTCCGAGGGGTAGTTCACGAGCGACTCGACGCCGCCGAGTGACTCGGCGAGCTGGAACAGGTGCATCGACTCGGCGAACTGGCGTGCGGCCACAGCACCACCGGCGAACGCGATGGAGATCATGCCGCCAAAGCCGGACATCTGCTTTTTGGCCAGCTCGTGGCCGGGGTGACCGGGCAGCCCCGGGTAGTAGACATGCTCGATGGCTGGGTGGCCGTCGAGAAATTCGGCGATGGCCTGAGCGTTCTTGCAGTGCCGTTCCATGCGCACCGAGAGCGTTTTGATGCCGCGCACGGTCAACCAGGAATCGAGCGGGGCCGACACCGGCCCGGCCGCGAACTGCAGAAACTTGGCCTTCTCGTGCAGCTCGTCATCGTTGATGATGAGTGCGCCGCCAAGCACATCAGAGTGGCCGCCAAGATATTTCGTTGTCGAGTGCACGACGACGTCAGCGCCGAAGGCAAGCGGATGCTGCAGGGCCGGCGACGCAAACGTGTTGTCGACGATCGCGATGACACCGTACCGGTGCGCTATCTCGGACAGTGCCGCGATGTCGCTGATCTTCATCAGCGGGTTGCTCGGCGTCTCCACCCAGAGGATCTTGGTTTCGGGGCGGATAGCCGCCTCAACCGCCGTGAGGTCACTCATCTCAACGGTCGTGTTGAGCACGCCCCAGGCTCCGTGCACCTGGTTGATGAGCCGGTGGGTTCCGCCGTAAACGTCGTTGCCGAGTACCACATGGTCGCCCGGCTTGAGGATGGCACGCAAAATAGTGTCTTCCGCAGCGAGACCACTTGCGAACGACAGGCCGTGCTTGCCCCCCTCCAGCGCGGCGAGTAGAGATTCGAGCACGGTACGGGTGGGGTTGCCGCCGCGGCTGTACTCATAGCCGCCGCGCAGGTTGCCGATGCTCTCCTGTACATAGGTGGAGGTCTGGTAGATCGGTGGAATGACGGCACCGGTGGTCGGGTCGAATGCCTGACCGGCGTGGATGGCGATCGTGTCGAACTTGTTAGCCATGAATATTCCCTCTGTAGAAATGATTAGACACTCAGGTAGCTGAGCAGGTCGTGCCGGGTGATGACGCCGAGTGGTTTGCCGCCGTCGGTCACGAGCAGCGCGTCGTGGGTGGCGAAGGCGGTGCGGGCGGCAGCGACGGGCTCGTTGACGCCGATCAGCGGCAGCGGCACACCCAAGATCTCCCCAACCCGGTCGGTGAGCCTGGCATCGCCGGAGAAAACCCGGTTCATCAGGGCGCGCTCATCGACCGCGCCAAGCACCTCCCCCATGACGACGGGCGGCTTGGCGCTCAGCACGAGCAGCTGCGATACATCCTGGCTAGTCATGGTCTCGATGGCGTCGCGCACGGTGTCGCTCGGGTGCACATAGACCAGGGCCGGCAGAGTCCCCGTCTTCGATTCGAGCAAATTCGCGACCGTGTGACCGGCGGGGGCTGCGCTGAAACCGTAGCTGCACATCCACTTGTCGTTGAAGATCTTGCCGAGATAACCGCGCCCGCCATCGGGCAGCAACACCACGATTGTGTCGTCCGGTCCGAGCTTTTCAGCTGCACGCAGGGCGGCAACGACGGCCATTCCACTCGAGCCACCGACCAAAATTCCCTCTTCAAGCGCGAGCCGGCGGGTCATCGCGAAGGAGTCGGCGTCCGAGACGGCGATGACTTCGTGCACAACGGTGGGGTCGTAGGCGCCCGGCCAAAAGTCCTCACCGACGCCCTCGACCAGATAGGGCCGGCCGGTACCACCGGAGTAGACCGAACCTTCCGGGTCCGCTCCGATGATGCGCACGGCGTCGTTCGACGCCTCCCGCAGGTATCGGCCGGTTCCGGTGATGGTGCCGCCGGTGCCAACTCCGGCGACGAAGTGCGTGACCGTGCCGTCGGTGTCGCGCCAGATCTCGGGGCCCGTGGTCTCGTAGTGGCTGAGCGGGCCGTTCGGGTTGAAGTACTGGTCGGGCTTGAACGCACCCGGAATATCCCGGGCGAGCCGGTCCGAGACGCTGTAATACGATTCAGGGTCCTCCGGTAAAACGGATGTCGGCGTCACCACGATCTCGGCGCCGTATGCCGTGAGGACATTACGTTTGTCCTCGCCAACCTTGTCGGGCAACACGAACACGCACTTGTAGCCGCGCTGCTGCGCCACCAGGGCCAGACCCACCCCGGTGTTGCCGGAGGTGGGTTCGACGATCGTACCGCCGGGTTTCAAGAATCCGTCGCGCTCGGCCGCATCGATGATGCGCACCGCGATGCGGTCCTTCGCCGAGCCGCCCGGATTAAGGTATTCCAGCTTCACCAGCACCGTCGCGGTCAATCCCGCGGTAACCTTATGAAGTTTGACCAGCGGCGTGTCACCGATGAGGTCGAGAATGGTGTCAGAGATTTTCATGGGAATTCCTTCTGTCGAGCCGCGCGCCAGTGGGCAGGCGCAGCCTCGGGTTGCACCGGCGCATCGCGTTTTGGGCGTTGGCCGGGCGCGTTCGTGGAAGGTCGGCTAGCGACAGCAGCAACACGACGAGTGAACGGGCACGTATCCAGTCTATCGGGCGGCGCGATCAGGCGACCAGCCTGAGAAATACCTGCGAGAGCGGGATCAGAGGGAAGGTACAGGAGCGACTGATACGTTCGAATGGAGGTAGTTCCCATAGAGAGGCCGTCGTGACCCCCCAGCCCGGATCCCCCGTCAATAAAGCGTCGATCAAGGAAGAGCGCGTTGCTAAGCGTGCAAAAAAGCTGGAGGAATATCACCGCCAGCAAAAGCGCAGCAAGCGCAACCGACAAATCGGCATCCTCGCTGGTTCTGTCGCCGCGGTCGCCATCATCGCCCTCCTAGTCGCCACTTTTGCGTTCGCCCCGAAAGCGGCGAACTACGCGGGCGGCGGCGCCGGCGATGCGTCCACGATCGACGGCGTTCAGACCTTCAGCAACACAACCAGTCACATCGAGACCGCAGTCACCTTCGAGCAGACCCCGCCCGCCGGCGGCCCGCACAGCGCGGCCTGGCTCAATTGCGGCGTTTACGACCAGGTGGTCCCGAACGAGAATGCGGTGCATTCGCTCGAGCACGGAGCGCTCTGGGTTACCTATGACCCGTCAATCTCCGACGCTGAGCTTGACACGCTCAAGACCAAGCTGCCCTCGACCTACGTCATCCTCTCGCCGTATGACGACCTCCCCGCTCCGATCGTGCTGAGCGGCTGGAATTCGCAGCTGCAGATCGACAGCGCCGACGACACGCGCATCGCCGAGTTCTTCACCGAATTCTGGAAGAGCACGAACGTGCCCGAAAACGGCAGCCCATGCTCGGGCGCGATCGATGCACCCGGCAAGGTCTCCTAGAGCGCGGGACAGCGTGCAGCCCACAATGAATGCGCGACCAGCGAATGTCCGACCGTCGCGACCGCGCCGCACCCTAATTCGTGCGATCACGGCATCCGTTCTGGTGACGGCTCTCTCGGTCGGTGCGGTGGCATTCTCGATCGGGAGACTGAGCACGATCGTCGACGCGACGCCCGAGACAACGAGCGCCGAGGCCGGCTTTGCCCGCGACATGCAGGAGCACCATAACCAGGGGGTCGAACTCGCCCTGATCATCCGCGATCGAACCGACGATGAACCGGTGCGGCTGCTCTCCTACGACATTGCAGTCACGCAAGCCCAGCAGAGCGGGCAAATGTCGGGGTGGCTCGCCGTGTGGGGGCTGCCGCAATTCGCCCCGGAGCCGTCGATGACCTGGATGACCCGGCCCGGCCTCTCCGGCGCGACCCACGACGGCGAGCACACGGCCGGTTCCGACGCCGCACACGTCGCCGGGGAGCCGATGCCCGGGCTCGCGACCGCCGCCGAAATTGCCACGCTCACCGCGGCATCCGGGGTCGAAGCTGAACGCCAGTTTCTCGCCATCATGATCGCTCACCACCACGGTGCGATCGAGATGGCCGAGGCCGTGCGGAGCCGCAGCACCAACGCGACCGTGCAGACCTTCGCGACCTCGGTAGTGCTGAGCCAGGAGTCCGAGATCGATCTGATGACCGGGATGCTCGCCGACCGTTCGTAGCGCTCCCGATGCGCCTCCGCTCGGGCCGGGCGCGATCGCCGGGCCCACCTTACGAAACCGGGCCCGGGCCCGATCATGGGCCCGGAAACGGGGGTCAGGCAGGGGTGGCGCGGTAGGTCAGAATCTCGGTGCCGTTACCTTCAGCGAAATCGTCGGGGGCCACCCACATCGTCACGCAGCCCGAGTCGAACGAGATCGCGAAGGGGTTTCGAGTAATCGTGTGCCCGTTCGTCGAGTACAGACCGATCGGAAATTCCTGAGGAATCGTGTGCTGTGCGGTGTCGATGAGTGCCAACCCGCCCAGCTCAAAGGCTCCGGATGCCCCGCTCAGCACCGCGATTCCGCTCGCGGCGATGAGACCCTCACCGAGAAAGCGGCAGTCCTGATAGTCGATGAACCCGCTCGGATTCGGCCAGTACGCGACCAACGCCCCAGCGAGAGTCCAGGTGTAGAAGAACCGTGAGCCCCAGCTAGCGCCGTGCACCAGGCCATTCGTCCGGTCGCAGACCACCCAGCTCACGTGGTCGGCGACCCGAAAGCGCTCCCGAACCTCGCCGGTCTCCGGGTCGATTGTCATGATTATGCTCTGGCCGCCCGGGCGGTACTGCGCCACCGAAACCCACACTGAACTGCCGTCGAAGTCGATGCCGCCCGGGTGGTACATCTCGCCGTCACCCACGATCAGGTCCCGCTGCAGCGCTCCACGCTCGTCGATTACAAACACGTGACCCACTCCACGGGTTTCCGACTGAATCTCCACCGAAGACAGAAAGGTGAGCCCCGCGGCGAAGGTCAGTCCCTGCGGGTGGAAGGTGGCGAAGTCGAGCGGTAACCGGTCGATCAGGTGCCAGGCTGTGTGCCGGTCGAGGCCGTCGAGTGCGGGCATCAGCTCGCGCGCACGGCGGCGCGCCATAGGCCGTACACTTCCATCGCGGCCTCCGGGGCGGCCACCAGAATACCGCCGCGGCGAGGAAATGCGTTCGGAATCCCGTCTTCGTCGAGCACGACGCCACCGGCCTCCTGCACGATCAGCGTGCCGGCCAGATGGTCGACGGCGCTGAACTGACCGATCACCGAGGCGGCTCCCCTTCCGGCGGCTATTCCCACGACGGTCAGCGTGGCTGAGCCCATCACCCGCATAATGCTGAACCGCTCGCCCAGCGCGGTCAGGAGTTCGATCATGCCCGGCCAGGGCAAGTGTCCGGCGAGCTCCGTGTGCACGACCCGTCCGGCCAACGACAGGGGTCCCTTTTCGGGTCGAGGCAGCGACAGGGCAGCGCCATTAAGTCGGGCGCCCTGCCCGGCCACCGCTTCGAACAGGTCGCCACGCCAGGGTTCGGACACGACGGCGACGTAGGGAACGTGATCCACCGCCAGGGCGAGTGAAAACGACGTCCACGGAATGAGGTTGGCATAGTTCGTCGTGCCGTCGACCGGGTCGAGGTACCAGCACGGCACACCGGCCTGCGCCTCGCCGCCCATTTCTTCGCCGACGAAGTTGTGCGACGGAAATATGGCTGCGATGCGCTCGCGCACGTGGCGCTCGACAGCGATGTCCACCTCGGTCACGAGGTCGCCAGGGTTCGCCTTGGTCGAAATCGTTCCCTTATCGGCGGATCGGCTGTATTCCTGCGCCCAGATCGCGAGTTCCCGCGCAATTGCACTGGCCTCGCGCAACTCCTCCGCCGAGAAAGGTATCGGCGCTTCCTCAGGCCCGACTGCCTCGTGCACGGTCTCGGCGAGCAGAGCCAACCGATTGGAGGTCACGGAATCCACGCCCAGCGCGAGCACCCACCGCATTACCGCGGCGCTATCGACCGTCCAACAGGCCACGCGCAAGCCCAGGGCATGAATGTCGTCCACAAGTTTCCGGCTGAGCACGACATACTCCGCGTTCACAAAATCCGGTCGGAGCTCATCGATCAATTCGAGCGGTGGCGCCTCGCGCCGGTCCCACGGCAGCCAGATGTGAGCCTGCGCATCCAGAGAGCGGATGCGCCGCATCCCGGCCAAACTTCCACACCACGCGACGTCCACTCCGCTAACACGCACTACTTCAAAAGCCGGTGCGGCCGGTGCTTCCTCATCCATGTCGATGAGCAATAAGGCAGCGGAATCTTCGAACAACTGCAGGGCGTCTCGCAACAAGGGAATTCGAAGGTCCCCGGCGCCCAACGCGGTGACCTGCTCATAGGTCAGGTCGGAGATGGCGGCTTCCCGGCCCCATAGCCGAAGGAGACTCGCACCGTGCAGTAACACCACCTGGCCGTCACTGGTGACCCGCACGTCCACCTCGACGTAGTCCGCTCCCGCCGCAATCGCCGATCGAATCGCTGCGAGGGTGTTCTCCCGAAAATTCTGGGAATCCCCGCGGTGAGCGGTGACGGCGGCGACCCGCTGGGCGGTCGCGTCGCGCGCGCTCATGCCGTCACCCTGGTGGTCGTGACGAGCCGGCCCTGCCGAAAGGTGAGCGCGTTCTGGATGGAAGCGTGACCGCGATCGCCGGGCGCCGGTGGCAACCCGGAGGCGAAGGCGCGAAGAGTTGCGTCATCGCGCTTCAGGTAGATTTCGTGAAAGTGCCCGTGAGGCACGACGCGCTCGACGACGGCAGGTCGCGCATCGAATGATGCGTGCAGGGTGAACACCACGTCTTCCGGGCGAATGCCGACGACGTCGTCACCGGGCACGATGACGCCGTTCACCAGCGCACCCTCGATCCGGTTAAGGCTGCCGATGAAGGTCGCTACGAACTCGGTTTCCGGCCGGGAATACAGCTCGGCCGGGCGGCTAAACTGCTCGATCTTTCCGGTGTTCATCACGGCGATTCGGTCGGACATCGATATCGCCTCTTCTTGGTCGTGCGTCACGATCAGAGTCGTGATGCCCAGCCGCTGTTGAATTTCACGGATGTCCTCACGCACCTTCACCCGCAGCTTCGCGTCCAGGTTGCTGAGCGGTTCGTCCAGCAACAGCAGCTCCGGCTCTTGCACGAGCGCGCGCGCCAGGGCGACGCGTTGCTGCTCACCACCCGAGATTCGGGCCGGTCGCGAGTTCTTGTGGTGCAGCAGGTTGACCAGCGCGAGGACAGCGTCCACTCGCTGCTCGATTTCCTTCTTGCCGAGTCGACGCAGTTTGAGGGGGAAGCCGACGTTATTCTGGACCGTCATATGCGGCCACAGTGCATAGTTCTGAAACACCATGGCGCTGGGCCGTTTCTCGGCACCGAGGTCGGATACCTCGCGGTCGTGCACCTGGATCGAGCCAGCGTCGGGCGCGAGGAATCCGGCGATCATGCGCAAGGTCGTGGTTTTTCCACAGCCGGACGGGCCGAGCAGGGAGACCAGCTCCCCGTCACGCACAGTCAGGTCGAGATTGTCGATGATGGTACGACCGCCGAGCACCTTGTGCAGGCCTCACACGCGCAGACCGCGCAAGCCACCGGCATCCGTTTCACGGTGTATGGGTGTCGTGGAATGTATTTCTTCGATCAAAGTCATGGTCTTCTCTACAGTTCTTGCGATTGCCGGAGCGGGGCTATTTGATTTGGAATCCCTCAGCGAGCGTGCCGCCGACGATGTGCTTGTGCGCCGCCAGCAGTAGGGCGACCGAGGGGATGGCCAGCAGGATAGAGAACACGGCCGCCACCTGATTTGGGTAGTTGAGCACGAGGGTATACATCTGCGTTGGCATGGTCATAATGTCGGGTGCGCCGATGAGGTAGGAGCCCTGCGCCTCGTCGAACGACGCCAGGAACGACATCACCGCGGCCACCAAAATTCCGGGCAGTGCCAAGGGAAACGTCACGCTGAAGAACACCCGCAGCTTCGAGGCACCCGCGTCGCGCGCCGCTTCCTCGAGACTGCGAGGCACCGCAGCGAAGGCCGCGGCGGGAATCCAGGTCATGAACACCACGGTTCCCAAAACATGCACGATTAACACGCCCAGCACGGTACTCATCAAGTTCAACGCGTAAAACAGCGAGGCAATGGTGACGTACAGACCCATTTTCGGGAAGGCGTTGAGGGCGAACAGCCCAATCAGAAAGGTTCGTCGACCCCAGAATTCGTAACGCGCGAAGGCATACGCCGCAGGCAGACAGATGCAGGCCGACACCAGCACGGTCAACGCGGCGAGCGCAAGCGAATTCTGCACCGCCCGGCCGAGCGTTTCGTCGCCGAGCACCACGCTCCACCAGCGCAGGGTCCAGCCGTCCGGGCCGAGGTTGGGGAAAGTCCAGGATTCGGCGAATGCTCGAATGCCCAGCCAGGCCAGCGGGCCGAGAATGAAAACGACCATGAGGACGCAAAAGAGGCCGCTGAGCGGACGGCTGAAGTTGAGCCGCGCTGCAGATTTCCGCGCGCGCTTGGTGATCATCGTCATCAGACTTTTCCCTGATCCTTTGCTGATCGAAAGTTGGCCCAGACATACGCTGCGGCGATACCGGATGCGATCACAAAGACGATGAAGGCCATCACGACGGATTGCTGCGGCTGGTTAAAAGCCGAGAAATAGTTGGACATGCTCACGCCGAGCATGTTGGGCGCATTCGGCCCGGTGAAGTACGGAACCGTGAAGGAGCCGACCACGCCGATCGCGGTGAACGTGACCGCGATCAGGATCGGCACGAAAGCCATGGGAATGAGAATGGACACTACGATGCGCAGAAAGCCGGCACCGGCATCCCGCGCGGCTTCGATCATGGCGTTGGGGATCGCCTGCAGACCGGAGGTGATCATGAGTACCGCGAAGGGCAGTGAGGTCCAGACGGATCCGATCACCACAGCGACCATGGTGAAGGCCCACACCGGCGCCTCGACACCGAATTGCGCAAAGACGCTGCGCACGAAGCCGTCACCGGAGTAGAACGTGACGATCGCCCAGGAAGCGATGACCACCGGGATAAACAGCGGGATGATCGCCAGACCGGACAGCAGCCGGGCTATTCGACCGCCCCGCAGTTTGAGGAACAACCCGATGCCCAGGGCCAGAAAAATAACGATGACCGTACTGAGCGCTGTCACGCCGACGGTGACCGAGAGGTCGCGCAGGATGCGGGAGTTGGAGAGCACCTCGATATAAGCCGCCGGTGTTCCCCACCAGTTCTCGGCTTCGTGCACGTTCAGGCCGATCGAGGCGATCACATGATTCAGGCCACCGGTCAGACCAATGCTGAACGCAAAAGCCAAGACGATCGGGAATCCCACGAACAGCAGAATCAGAATGATCGGGGGAAGGGCGAGAAAGAAGCCCAACGGGCGACGCGCCACAGCCGGAGTGGCGATGGCGCGTCGCTTTGAGCCCCTGGTCGGGGCGAGAGTCACTGTCCCGGAACTTCCTGATCCCACAGGTTGCTCAAGTCACTGCCCATCTGAGAGAAGTAACCCTTGCGCAGGTTGCCGGTATCGGCATCCTTGAACTCGTTCTGAATGTCCGCCGAAAGCAGATCGAGGCTGATTGCCGGGAAGCCGGCGATCTCGTTCACGATCATTTCCTGGGCGTCAGCGGTCAAGACGAAGTTGGCGAGCTTGAGCGCACCCTCCTGGCGTGGGCTGGCAGCCGGAACGCCGAGGTAGGCCGCACTGCCGGTGAAGGACGGATCGGCGATCTGTGTGTAGTCCACGGACTCGCCAATCGCGCCGTTCTTCTTGCCGGAGATAAACATGTCGGACCAGACCGGCGCCATCGAGATTTCACCGCTCGCCAGCAGGTCCAGCGTCTGCTGGTTGCCGTTGGGGTAGAAACCATTCTGGTAGATGTACGGGTTCAGGCTGCGGAGCGTTTCGAACCCTTCGGTCCACTCGCTTTCCAGTTCTTTCTCGTACCCGACGGTCATTTTCGCGCGGGCATCGTTAGAGACGTACTTGTCGAGGACCGTCGCGACGAAGGCCGAGCCGGATCCGCCGGACTTCGGGGAGTTGTAGGTGAATTCGCCCGGGTTCGCCTCAATCCATGCCAGCAGCTCGTCGAGGGTCTTCGGCGGTGTCGGGATGGTGACGGTGTCGTATGCCAGCAGAACGACGGAGCCGCGGTAGGCGATACCACCGGCACCACCGGCCTCGACGACGTCTTCAGGAATGTCGTTGAAGGCGGAGATTTCGTCAGCGGTCATCGGTGTCAGCAACCCGGCCTCGGCGGCCATGGGCACGAATCCGCCGTCAACGAGGTCGAAGCCCGGGTCCTTTTCCTGCTCCGTGGCACTCGTAAGCTTGGCCATCGTCTGGGCATCGTGCTCGCCGTGCAGATCGAGGTTGACCGCGACCGTGTATCCGGGGTTCTCCGCTTCGAAAGCCGGAATCAGGTGGTCTTCCCACAGTGCCTGGATGTTTTCACCGCCACTGATGAGGACCGTGAGGGCCTGATCGGCTGATTCATCGGAGCCCAAAGATGTTGCGGCGCTGCTCTGCACGCATCCGGCGAGGGCCAGGATCGCGACTGATGCAACGGCGGTGGTGGCAAGGAGCCGAGTAGTTTTCATTACTGTCCGTCTGCTATTAGTGGTGTTAGGTAAACCCCGATGTGGGGCACACCGATCTTCCAAAATGCAGGCGACCAGCACATTGCCCAAAGGTAAACACGAAACGTTGCCCCTTCAATGCGAAGGTGAACAAGGCCATGTGGTGTCGCGATCGCCGGGCACACCTTCGGAAACCGGGCCCATGATCGATCATGGAGGCCCTTTCCGAGCCCGGACCCGGACCCGGACCCGGAAAGTTTAGGGGGCGGGGCTGGACGTGATTTGGCGGGCGTAGAGGCTGGCGTAGAAGGCGCCTTGGGCCAGCAGCTCGGCGTGCGTGCCGCGCTCCACGATGCGGCCGGCGTCGACGACGAAGATCACGTCGGCGTCGACGATCGTCGACAGGCGGTGGGCGATCGCGATGGTCGTGCGGCCGTGACTGGCCGTGTCGAGGGCGGCCTGCACCACGCTCTCCGAGATGGAGTCGAGAGCACTCGTGGCCTCATCGAGGATGAGCACCGGCGGGTCCTTGAGCAGCACCCGGGCGATCGCGATGCGCTGTTTCTCGCCGCCGGACAGCCGATAGCCGCGCTCCCCCACCATGGTGTCGTACTTCTCCGGAAAGGAGTCGATCGTATCGTGGATGTTCGCGGCGCGCGCTGCGGCGACCAACTCGGCATCCGTTGCCTCCGGTTTGGCGTAACGCAGATTCTCGGCGATGGTCGCGTGAAACAGGTACGTTTCCTGGCTGACGATGCCGATGTGGGAGACGAGTGACTCTTGCTGAAGGTCGCGCACGTCAACCCCGGAGAACAGCACCCGGCCGTCCACGACCTCGTAAAAGCGCGGAATCAGGTAGGAAACCGTGGTTTTACCGGCACCGGACGGGCCGACAAACGCCGCGAACTGGCCCGGCTCAATCGTCAACGACACGTCGTCGAGAGTCGGTCGAGCGTCGCCGCCGGCATCCGGGTAAGCAAACCGCACGTGGTCGAACTCGACCCGGCCCCGACCGGAGCCGACCGAGGGCACGAGCGCCGCGTCGGGCTTGTCGCTGATCGCCGGCTTCAAGTCGAGGTACTCAAAGATGCGCGCAAACAGTGCTGACGAGGTTTGCAGGTCGAGAGTGACCCGCATGAGTCCGAGTAGCGGAAAAATCAGCCGAGACTGCACGGTCGTGAAGGCCACGATCGTGCCCGCGGTAATCTCTGTCGTTCCGTTGAACACGAGCGCGCCGGCCACGAGGTAGACGATCGCAGGAATCGCCGACAGGAACACGCTCACCGTGGCGAAAAACCACTGGCCGCTCATCTGCTGGCTCACCTGAAGCCGCACCTGGTTGCGGTTCTCCCCGGCATACCGGTCGATCTCGTTCTGCTGCCGGGTAAAGCTCTTCGACAACAGAATGCCCGACACGCTCAGCGTCTCCTGCGTGATCGCAGTCATGTCCGAGAGCGACTCCTGCGTCTTTCCGGCGATGCGCGCCCGCACCTGCCCGACCCGGCGCTGGGCGAATACCAGAACCGGCATCAGCACCACGGCCACAATGGTCAGCTGCCAGTTGAGCAGCAGCATTGCTACGAAAGCCGCGATCACCGTGACTGTGTTGCCCAGGATGCTGGAAATCGTGTTGGTCAGCACCGTCGCGACGCCGCCGACATCGTTTTGCAGCCGCGATTGAATGACGCCGGTCTTGGTCTTGGTGAAGAAGCTCAGCTCCATCGCCTGCAGGTGCGTGAACAGGCGCACCCGCAGGGCACCCATCACCTTGTTACCAACGCTCGCGGTGAGCCAGGTCTGCCAGACGCCGAGCAGCGCGTTGACCAGAAAGACGCCGAGCATGAGCGCCACGAGCACACCGAGCACCGAGAGATTCGGGGGGGTGTCGCCGGGCGGAAAGAGGCCGTCATCGAAGGCTTTCTGGGTGAGAAGCGGCGGCACTACCGAGAGGGCTGCGCTGATCAGAACAAGAACGATCGTGACGATGAGGGTGTTGCGGTGCGGCGCGAACAGTTGGGTGATGCGAGCGAGCAGGTGCGGAATGCGCGGGGCGAGCGCATTCTCGGCGCGCTGCGCTGCGGCATCCGCTCCACTGACTCGCTTGCGTGGGCGCTCAACGCCCGCCTGCTGCCGCGGGCCATGACCAGGGGCACCGTGCATTCCACTCATGCATTCACTCTAAACGTCAGCAGAGACTCGGCAGAACGGATGCCAGTGGTCGGCTCGACCACTGGCATCCGTTTCTGATGTTGCCTATTTTTGCGAGCCGGCCAGGAGCGCCTGCACAAAATAGCGCTGAAAGGCGAAGAACACGATGAGCGGCACGATCATCGACAGGAATGCGCCAGAGGAGAGAACGTCGATGTTCGACCCAAATTGCCGCAACTGGCTTTGGATGGCCACCGTCAACGGTTGCGACCCCGAATTCGTGAAGATCAACGCCACCAACATGTCATTCCAGGTCCACAGAAACTGGAAGATCGCCAGCGAGGCGATGACCGGGCCGCCGAGCGGAAGAATGACCTGCACGAAGATGCGCCAGTCGCTCGCCCCGTCGATACGGGCGGCTTCGAGCAGTTCAGCCGGAACCTGCATAAAGAAGTTGCGCAACAGAAAGATGGCAAAGGGTAACCCGAAAGCGATGTGAAACAGGATGACGCTGAGCACGGAGCCGAAGATTCCGAGAGCGCCGAACATACGCGCGAGCGGGATGAGCGCCACCTGGATGGGCACGGCCAACAACACGATCACAACGATCAGCAGCCAGTCCCGGCCGGGAAATTGCAGCCAGGCAAACGCATAACCGGCCAGAGCCCCGATCACCACCACCAACACCGTGGTCGGTACCGCGATCATGATCGTGTTCCAGAATGACCCGGTGATCGCGGTGTTGGAGAGCAGATTGACGTAGTTATCTACGGTCAGCTGCGCCGGGGTGGTGAACACGGTCCACCACCCGGTCGACGCGCTGTCCCCGACCGTACGCAGGGAAGAAATGAACAGCCCCACCGACGGGACCAGCCAGAAAATGGCCACGAAGACCAGCAGAAAATTGACGAAGCCCTTACCGAAGAAAGCGAGGATTTTTTGAGCGGCGGTCTGCTTGCCGCGCACAATGGTGAGGTCGCTCATTGCTGCCGCTCCTCCCTGAACCGTCGGATATTGATGATCATCGACGGCAGAACCAAAATCAGCAACAGAATGGCCAGCGCGCTACCGAGCCCCTGATTGTTGCCACCGCCGAAGGACACCGTCCACATTTCCACCGCGATCACGTTGGCCGCCGGTTTCGCCGAGCCCGGTGGTATGACGTAGACCAGATCGAAGATCTTGAGCACGTTAATGATGAGGGTCACGAAGACCACGATGAGCACCGGAGAAAGCAGCGGCGCGGTGATGCGGGTGAAGACATTCCACTCGTTCGCCCCGTCCATGCGTGCCGCTTCCTGTAGGGAACGGTCGATGGCCGACAAGCCAGACGAGATCATGACCATGGAGAATCCAGCCCAGATCCAGATATACGACAAAATGATGACCCCGGTAATGAAGGTCGAGCTGAGCCAGGACACCCCCTGATAGCCCTCATCGAAATTCGCGGCCGGCAGAGCAACGCGATAGGCCCCTTCCGCCAGGCCGTCGATGACGTAACGCCCGGCTGCATCGGTGGTTGCGGATGCTGCGATCGTGCCGTCGGCGGCCACGGCATCGACCAGTATTCCGGGCAGCCCCGTTTTTCCGTCGTCGATCTGGCCACTCGTTCCACCGCCACCCCGCACGACGTCGAGCCAGACGGTGCCCACGAGCTGGCCGGCCCGGGCGTTCACGGCTGGTTCCGCCTGCGCGGCCGCCGCGGGCACGCTGTCGACACGGATGCCTACCAGCGGGAAGTTCTGCTCGGAGCCGGATTCGACCGTACTTTCGCTGGCGATGATGCCCCGGTCCTGCACGAGGCCCAGTCCGTCCCGGCCGGCGGCACCGGGGTAGGCGGCGTCCTGACCGAAGGCGCTGTTGACCGTCACCAAGGCCGCGTTGACCACGCCCAGGTTGGGGTTTTCCTGAAACATGCCCCGAAAAATCACCCCGGCGGCCAACATCGAAATTGCCATCGGCATGAAGATGATCAGTTTGAAGGCCGTCGCCCACTTTATTTTCTCCAGCAGAACCGCAAAGATCAGCCCAAGAATGGTGCACGCCGCCGGGGCAACGAGAACCCACAGAACGTTGTTGCGTATGGCCGTGAACGTCGAATCGTTCGTGAACATGGTCACATAGTTGTCCCAGCCGACGAATTCACCACCACCCGCGCTGAAGAACGACCGCACGACGGTGTAGACGATCGGGTAGAGAACGAGCGCTCCCAGAAATACCAGGGCCGGGGCAAGAAAGCCCAGCGCGATCATGAACATCCGGCGGCGCGATGACCCGTGCGAGGGACGACGTTTGTCGCCCCCCGCCGGAGAATTCGCTACCGGAGCAACCAACTGAGTCATCGCTCTACTCCGATCGTGTGGGCTTAGCCGGCGTACGCCGCAGCCGCGGCATCCTCGAGTTTCTGTTGCGTGCCCATAACATCAGACGGGTTCTGCAGGAACTCAATCATGATCTGCCAGAAGCCCTGGCCCGCCGTGCCACCAAACGCGCTTGGCGTGAGGTCGGACATGTCGAAGCGGAACGTCTCGGCACCGGTCAGCGCCTCGGCAATCTGACGGCTGGTGTCGTCCGGGTACAGCGCGGTGTCGACGTTGTTGTTCGGCGACGTGAGTCCACCCTCTGGCACCCAAACCTCGGCCGCCGCTGGCGAGGCAAGGAACTGCATGAGTGCGTCGGTGGCGGCATCGTCGGTGAAGGACACAGCGACGTCGCCACCACCGACCACGGACGGAGCTGAGTCGTTTACGGCGGGGAAGTCGTAGAACAGGGCGTTCTCTCCGACCGTTGACGTGCCGTCATCGGCAATGTTGCCGGCCACGAAGTCACCCTCGTAGACGGTCGCCGCCTTCGGGTCGGCCCCAAACACCTCGGTGACCGACTCGGGGAAGGTGCGCTGCGCCGCACCCGCCTCAACCAGCGCGTCGTCACCCCACAGGGTGGCGAGAACATCGAGGGCCTCGGTGACCGATGGGTCGGTCCACGGAATCTCGTGGTTGGTCAGCTGGTCGTACAGGTCACCGCCGGCCGTGCGCAGATAGACGTTCTCGAACCAGTCGGTGAGCGGCCAGCCCACGTCGGCGCCAATGGAGATTCCGGCATAGCCGGAGTCGGCGACAATCTGCAGCTGCGCGAGGAAATCGTCCCAGCCTTCCGGAACGGCGGCCCCGGCCTGATCGTAGAGATCGGCGTTGTACCACATGGTCGATTTGTTCGAGGCCTTGAACCAGACACCATACTGGGTGCCGTCTGAGCTTCCGAGGTCGACCCAGCTCTGCGAGTAGTTCTCGGCGACGGCCGCGATGACTTCCGCGGAGAGCGGCTGGAGGTTTCCGTTGGCCGCGAGCTGGTTCATCAAGGCCGGCTGGGCGAGCATGGCGACGTTGGGCGGGCTCCCCCCCCCTCGATCTGGGTACCAAGGGTCGTGGCGGCGTTGTCGCCAAAGCTGGAGTAGTTCACGGCCGCACCCGACTCTGCGGTAAAGGCGGCCAGTACGGCTTCAAAGTTGGTCTGCTCGGCGCCCGACCAGGCGGCGGAGACTTCGAGTGTCGTTCCGGCGAATTCGCCGTTGCCGCTGGAGCCGTCTGGAGTCGATTCCCCGGAGGTGCAGCCCGCGAGGGCCAACCCTGCTGCTGCCGCAATGGCGACGGGGACAATCAGTCGTTGATGACGCATGAAACGCATGGTCTTCTCCTCATAGAGCTGTCACGAAAGGGTTTTTCGTGCCCAACCTAGGAGGGACCGCATTGCCCGGCAAGGTCACACGGCGCCGGTGGGTGCCAAATCGTTACTCGGCCGGTGAGTTACGCCCGCGCCCGCCGTTCCTGGCGCTGTTTTTTGTGGAGCAGCATCATTTCTGCGAGCCGGCCAGCAGGGCCTGCACGAAGAAGCGCTGGAAGGCGAAGAACACGATGAGTGGCACGATCATCGACAGGAACGCTCCGGCCGACAGTACATCGATGTTCGACCCGAACTGTCGAAGCTGGCTCTGAATCGCCACGGTCAGTGGCTGCGAGCCCGAGTTGGTGAAGATGAGGGCGACGAGCATGTCGTTCCAGGTCCATAGAAACTGGAATATGGCCAGCGAGGCGATGGCCGGTCCACCGAGCGGCAAGATGACCTGTACAAAGATGCGCCAGTCGCTCGCACCGTCGATGCGGGCCGCTTCGAGCAGTTCGGCGGGAATCTGAGTGAAGAAGTTGCGCAACAGAAAAATTGCGAACGGCAGCCCGAATGCCACGTGGAACAGGATCACTCCAAAGATGGAGCCGAAGATGCCCAGCGTGCCAAACATGCGGGCGAGCGGAATGAGCGCGACCTGCAGCGGAACGGCAAGCAGCACGATGACAACGATGAGCAGCCAGTCCCGGCCCGGAAATTTGAGCCACGCGAACGCGTAGCCGGCCAGCGCGCCGAAGATCACGACAAAGACGGTCGTGGGCACGGCGATCAGGATGGTGTTCCAGAACGAACCGGTGATGGTCGGGTTACTCAGCAGGCTCGCGTAGTTCTCGATGGTGAGCTGCGCCGGCGTCGTGAACACCGTCCACCAGCCGCTTGAAGCGCTATCGCCGACCGTGCGCAGACTCGACAGAAACAAGCCGAGAGTCGGGACGAGCCAGAAGATCGCGACGATCACCAGAACGGCATTGACCAGACCTTTGTCGACGAAACCGAGGATGCTGCGGGCAAGCGTTTTCTTGCCTCGCACGTGCGTCGCGGGGCCGCTCACGATTTTCTCTCCTCGCGGAACTTGCGCACGTTGATGATCATCGAGGGCAGCACGAGGATTAGGAGCAGGATGGCCAGGGCGCTGCCGAGGCCCTGGTTGCTGCCGCCGCCAAAGGACACCGTCCACATTTCGACGGCGATGACGTTGGCCGCCGGTTTCGAGGAGCCAGGCGGGATCACATAGACCAGGTCGAAGATCTTCAGCACGTTGATGATGAGGGTCACGAACACGACGATCAGCACCGGTGAGAGCAGTGGCGCCGTGATGCGGGAGAACACCTTCCACTCGTTGGCGCCGTCCATGCGCGCCGCTTCCTGCAGGGAACGGTCGATGGCGCTGAGCCCGGAGGCGATCATGACCATCGCGAAACCAGCCCAGATCCAGATGTAGGAGAGAATGATCACCGCGGTGATCAGACCGGAGCTCAGCCAGGACACCCCCTGGTAGCCCTCGTCGAAGTTCGAGGCCGGCAGGGCGATACGGTAGGCCTCTTTACCGAGGTCGTCGAGAACGTAGCGGCCGGCAGCATCCGTTTTGGTAGTGGAAGCAATCGTGCCGTCAGCGGCGACCGCGTCAACCTTGATGCCGGGGAGCCCGGATTTTCCGTCGTCGATCTGGCCAACGGTGCCGCCACCGCCGACCACGACGTCGAGCCACACCGTGCCCGTGATCTGGTCGGCACCGGCCGACGCCGCGTCCTCGGCCTGCGCGGCACTGGTGGGCACGTCGTCGGCACGTAGGCCAACGAGCGGAAAGTTCTGTTCGGAACCGGCAGTAACGGCCGTTTCGCCGGCGAGTATGCCGCTGTCGTCGATCAGCCCGGAATCACCCCGCGGGGTCGCTCCGGGGTAAGCGGCGTCGCCGCCGCCGAACGCGCTGTTCACGGCCACGACGGCTGCGTTCACGACGCCGAGGTTCGGGCTCTCCTGGAACATTCCACGAAAGATGACTCCGGCGGCGAGCATGGAAATGGCCATCGGCATGAAGATGATGAGCTTGAACGCCGTCGACCATTTGATCTTCTCGAGCAGCACCGCGAACAGCAGGCCCAGCACGGTGCAGGCAACGGGAGCCACGAGCACCCAGATGACGTTGTTGCGAATGGCCGTGAAGGTCGAGTCGTTGGTGAACATGGTGACGTAGTTGTCCCAGCCGACGAAGGCTCCACCCTCGGCGCTGAAGAACGACCGCACCACCGTGTACAGAATGGGGTACAGAACCAGGCCAGCCAACAGTACAAGCGCGGGCGCCAAAAAGCCGAGGGCGATCAGGAACATGCGTCGACGGCTGGCGCCCATCCGGGGGCGGCGACCCCCGGATGTTGCGTTACGGCGTGCGGTTACTGTCGTAGAGCTCACGGTGCTGGTCCCGGTGCTGATTCGGCGTGCTGGACTTAGTCGACGTACGCGGCGACAGCGGCGTCCTCAAGGGCCTGCTGGGTTCCGGCAACATCGCTCGGGTCCTGTAGGAACTGAATCATGATCTGCCAGAAACCCTGGCCGGGAGTGCCACCGAAGGCGCTCGGGGTGAGGTCGGACATGTCGAAGCGGAAGGTCTCGGCGCCGGTGAGTGCTTCGGCGATCTGACGGCTGGTCTCGTCGGGGTAAAGCGCGGTGTCGACATTGTTGTTCGGCGAGGTGAGGCCACCCTCGGGCACCCAAACCTCGGCCGCTTCGGGCGAGGCGAGAAACTGCATGAGCGCGTCGGTGGCGGCATCATCGGTGAAGGAGACGGCCACGTCACCGCCACCGACGACGGCCGGTGCCGAGCCGTTGACGGACGGGAAGTCGAAGAACAGGGCGTTCTCGCCGACGACGGAGCTGCCGTCATCGGTAATGTTGCCGGCCACGAAGTCACCCTCAAACATGGTGGCGGCCTGTGGGTCGGCGCCGAAGACCTCGGTGACTGATTCCGGGAAGGTGCGCTGGGCTGCGCCGGTCTGCACGAGAGCGTCGTTGCCCCACAGGGTCGCGAGGGCATCGAGTGCAACGGTCACTGAGGGGTCAGTCCACGGAATTTCGTGGTTGGTGAGCTGATCGTACAGATCGCCACCGGCGGTCTGCAGGTAGACGTTCTCGAACCAGTCGGTCAGCGGCCAGCCGACATCTGCCCCGATGGAGATGCCGGCGTAGCCGGAGTCGGCCACGAGCTGCAGCTGCACCAGAAAGTCGTCCCAGTCTTCGGGAACGGATGCCCCGGCCGCGTCGTAGAGATCGGCGTTGTACCACATGGTGGATTTGTTCGAGGCTTTGAACCAGACACCGTATTGGGTGCCGTCGCTCGTGCCGAGGTCGACCCAGCTCTGGGAGTAGTTCTCGGCAACCACAGCGCTGGCCTCGTCGGAGAGCGGCTGCAGGTTGCCGTCGGCGGCGAGCTGGTTCATCAGGGCCGGCTGGGCCAGCATGGCAACGTTGGGCGGGCTGCCGCCCTCGATCTGCGTACCGAGCGTGGTTGCGGCGTTGTCGCCGAAGCTCGTGTAGTTCACCGTGGCACCGGATTGTTCCTCGAACGCAGCGAGCACGGCTTCGAAGTTGGTCTGCTCGGCACCCGACCAGGCTGCGGAGACGTCGAGGGTATCACCGGCGAATTCGCCGGAACCCGCGGCATCCGGTGTGGCTGAGGAGCACCCCGCCAGGGTTAGGGCGAGAATTCCCGCGCCGGCCAGTGGAGTGAGCAGGCTGTGGTGCATGGTGGAGCGCATTGCTGATCCTCTTCATCGAGTTAGGGAAAGCGCTCCCGATTTCGTGTTCGGTCAAGTGGCCGGGGTCAGCACTTCCTCTCTCAATCTAGAGTCGCTTGGCATTCACACCAAATTCGCGACGAAGGCTCAGATTTACCTGGGCCAGCGGATGCCCCTTGGCACGAAAAAAGGGGCGCCGTCTCCTTTTGGAAACGACGCCCTTTGCGCGCTGATCAGCCCGAAGGCCGGTCGGCTGCGCCTCAATCAGAGCCCTGTGGGGCGCTGCGCAGTTGGTGTAAACCTACTTGAGGGTAACGGTTGCGCCGGCCTCTTCGAGGGAAGCCTTGGCCTTCTCGGCAGCGTCCTTGGCAACGCCCTCGAGGACGGCCTTCGGCGCGCCATCGACAACGGCCTTGGCCTCGCCGAGGCCCAGGCTGGTGAGCTCGCGCACAACCTTGATGACCTGGATCTTCTTGTCGCCAACGGCGTCAAGGATGACGTCGAACGCGGTCTGCTCTTCGACCTCTTCAGCAGCAGCGGCGGGGCCAGCGGCTCCGGCAGCGGCGACGGGAGCGGCTGCGGTGACCTCGAAGGTCTCCTCGAACGCCTTGACGAACTCGGAGAGTTCGATGAGGGTCAGGCCCTTGAACTGCTCAAGCAGGTCTTCAGTGGAAAGCTTTGCCATGATGTACTCCTATTAGTTTCTTAAAAATTCGTGAACCGCGGTGTAGGCAGGTGCCTAGTTCGCGGACTCCTGCTTCTCACGCAGCGCGTCGATGGTGCGAACAGCCTTCGACAGCGGTGCCTGGAAGAGATAAGCGGCTCCGAACAGCGATGCCTTGAAGGCGCCGGCCAGCTTGGCCAGCAGCACCTCGCGGGACTCGAGGTCGGCAAGCTTGCCGACCTCCGCTGCGGTGAGCGGGTTACCGTCAAAGTAACCGCCCTTTACCACCAGGAGAGGGTTTGCCTTGGTAAAGGCACGCAGGATCTTCGCGACGGCGACGGGGTCTCCGTGCACGAAGGCGATAGCGGACGGGCCGACAAGTTCCTCGTCGAACGAGGTGATGCCGGCCTTGTTGGCCGCAATCTTGGTGAGCGTGTTCTTTACCACGGCGTACGTGGCGTCCTCACTGATGGACTTGCGCAGGCTCTTGAGCTGCGCAACAGTGAGACCGCGGTACTCGGTGAGCAGAACGGCGGTCGAGCTCTGGAATTTCTCCGTAAGCTCGGCGACCGTTGCTTCCTTGTTCGCCATGGTGCTCCTCATTAATAATCATGTGCCGGGTAGCCCGGGGCGCAGACATGAAAAAAGCTCCAGCGCAGGGCGCCGGAGCTTGGGGAACAATCCAAAAGACTGTAACTGAACTTCGAACACCTGCGCGGGCCGTTCACGTGAATGAACCTTCGTCTGCACTTTTGTCTTTCGACATAGCGCAGCAACCGGCGGTCTGTGGCTAGGGTTCAGCATAGGCGAGCATTCAGTACTGTGCAAATCGCGAGCGGATAATAAATGGTTGACATTGGTCTACTAGTTACGTATAGTTGACTGTTGTTAACTAATCGCAGGAGTTTCATGAGTCGCGCATCTCGCCGCAGCACAGCATCCGTTCGCCACACCCCGAACGCCGACGGGTCAATGAGCCATCGCCAGGTTTTAGAGTCCCTCTCCGGCCTGCTGCTGGGTATGTTCGTGTCGATTCTGGCCGGCACGGTGGTCGCCACCTCGCTGCCCCTGATCATCTCCGACCTTGAGGGCGACCAGTCGGCCTACACCTGGGTGGTCACAGCCACCCTGCTGGCGACCACTGTCTCGACGCCCATCTGGGGTAAGTTTGCCGACCTATTCAATCGCAAGCTGCTCATTCAGCTCGCCCTGGTGGTCTTCGTGCTCGGCTCGGCCCTGGCCGGATTCGCTCAGAACACCGACACGCTCATCGTGTTCCGCATCATGCAGGGGCTCGGCGGCGGAGGTCTTGCCGCCCTCAGCCAGATCATCATGGCCGACATCATCAGCCCCCGCGAGCGCGGCCGCTACGCCGGCCTGTTCGGCGCGGTCATGGCCCTGGGCGCCATTGGCGGGCCGCTGCTCGGCGGCGTCGTAACGGATGCCTTCGGCTGGCGCTGGAACTTCTTCATCGCGCTGCCCGTCGCCGTCATAGCCATCATCCTGCTGCAGGTGACCCTGCACCTGCCCGAACGGGTCAAGCGTGTGGTGAGCATCGACTACCTGGGCATTGTGCTGATCAGTGCCGGCGTGTCACTCCTCTTGATTTGGGTCACCCTGGCCGGCAACTCGTTCGGATGGGCATCGCTGCCGTCATTTGCCATGGTGCTCGGTTCAGCCGTCTTGCTGATCGCAGCCGTGATCGTCGAGTTCAAGGCGAAGGAGCCAATCATCCCGCTCGATCTGTTCAAGAACCGCACTGTCACCCTGGCCGTTATCGCGAGCCTCTCGGTGGGCGTGGCCATGTTCGGCACCTCGGTCTTTCTCAGCCAGTACATGCAACTTGCTCGCGGTGCCACGCCGACCGAGTCTGGCCTGTTGACTATCCCGATGATGGGCGGGCTGCTGATCTCCTCCACCTTCTTCGGCAACCTGATCAGTCGCACCGGCAAGTGGAAGTCCATCATGGTTTCCGGCAGCGTGCTCGTGCTGGCCGGCTCCCTGCTGCTCGGCTCGCTGCGCTACGACACGAGTTTGGTCTTCGTGGGCGTGTTCATGTTCATCCTCGGCGCCGGTGTTGGCATGATCATGCAAAACCTCGTGCTCGTCGTGCAGAACACCGTAGAAATCACCCAACTCGGCGTGGCCACGAGCACTGTCACCTTCTTTCGCAGTCTCGGCGGCACCGTGGGTGTTGCGGTGATGGGTTCCGTGCTCGGCACCGTGGTGGCGCAGTACATCCGTGACGGTACCGGCGCTCTCAGCCCAACTAATCAAGCTGTCGCCGCAGAGACCCTCGGCGATGGCACCATTCCACAGGTGTCGCTGCTGCCGGCGGCCCTGCGCGTTGTCGTCGAGTCGGCCTACGGAATCGGAGTGGGCAACGTGTTCCTGCTCATGGTGCCGCTGGCCGTGATCACCCTCGTGACGATCGCTCTGCTGCCCAACATTCCACTAGGAACCATGACCGGCATTGATCGGGAGCGGAGCGCGGCTGCTGGCCAGGCCACTTCACCGGCGACCGGCCGGATCCTGGTTGACGTGAGTACGGCATCCGTTGCCCTGCCGCCGTCAGAGCCCGAATCGGGTGAAGGTAAAATTCGATCATGACCATCATCACCATGGATGCTGCCGTGGCGGCCGTTGAGGAGCAGATAACGGTGCTGGCGGGGAACATCCGCGCGAGCATGCGCGACACTGCCCTGTTCATCGACCCGACCCTGCAACCGTTCGGGCTCAAGCTCATGCGCACGCTCGAGCGTTGCGGTCCGACCCACGCTGGAGCCTTGGCCGAGAATCTGGTGGTCGACAAGAGCATCATCAGCCGCCAGGCCAGAGCGCTGTTTGACCTCGGCTTGATAGCAACCCAGGCCGATGAAGACGACGGTCGGGTCAAGTATTTTGCGCTTACCCCCTTGGCCGTGCAGAAACTCGCGGAGGTGCGCGCCAACAAGTCGACGCGCCTACTCAACCGGCTGCAAAGTTGGCCCGCCGAGGACCTCACCCGGTTCGCCGAGCTACTCGCCCGCCTGAATACTCCCGACTGACCCGCGTCGAACCTGCCCCCTTGCCTTCTTGCGGGGCTAATTCAGGAGATCTGCCGGCCGCCAGCCTCGACACTCACCAGACTGCGCGGCGAGCGGATGCCCCGCTGCTGGATGTCCTGAATTAGCCCCCCGGCCCACCGCGTCTGACCAACGAGTCAGGCCAGGGGAAGGGCTACGCGGAAGGTTGTGCGGCCGGGGCGGCTGTCGACGGTGACCTCGCCGTGGTGAGCGGCGATGACCGCGGCCACGATGGCCAAACCGAGACCGGTGCTTCCGGTACTCCTCGGTGCGCCTGTGGTGTTGGCGGCGCGAAAGCGCGAGCTGTCGCCGCGGGCAAAACGCTCGAACAGGGTGGCCGTGAGCTCCTCGGGGATGCCTTGACCGTCATCCGTCACCGTTATCACCGCGCGTTCGTCGTGCCCGGCGAGCGCGACCAGAACTGTGGTGCCGGCATCCGTGTGCACCCGGGCGTTGGCGAGCAGATTGGCGATGACCTGGCGCAGGCGCGGTTCGTCGCCGGTCGCCTCGATCGGTTCTTCGGGCAGTTCGAGGTTCCAGACGTGATCGGGGCCGGCAGCGTGGGCGTCGCTGACGGCGTCGACGAGCAGCATTGTGAGATCCACCGGCTGCAGGTCGAGTTCGCGGCCCTCGTCGAGGCGGGCAAGCAGCAGCAGGTCTTCGACCAGCCCGGTCATGCGCACGGACTCCGACTCGATGCGACCGAGCGCGTGCATGGCGTCGGGCGGTAGTTCCTGGCCGCTGCGGCGGGTGAGTTCGGAATAACCGCGAATGGATGCCAGCGGCGTGCGCAGTTCGTGGCTCGCGTCGGCGACGAACTGGCGCACCTTGCGCTCGCTCGCCTGGCGAGCCTCTAGAGCGAGGTCGACGTGGTCGAGCATGCGGTTGAGGGCTGCGCCGACCCGGCCGACCTCGGTGCGTGGATCGGTATCGCCGGACGGAACCCGATCGTCGAGCGAGACTTCACCGCGGTCGAGCGGCAGCTGCGCGACCCGGATGGCTGTCGCCGTGACCCGCTGCAGCGGGCGCAGGGCCAGCCGCACCACCCAGGCGGCGATGATGGCGACGATCACGAGCCCGACGAGCGAAACAAGACCGACTATCAGGGCCAGTTGGGCGGCCGTGGCAGCAACTCCGGAAAGCGGAAGACCGACCAGATAGAGCGTGCCGGTGCGGGACGTTTCAGCTTGCACCCGGTACTCGCCGAGTTCGCCACCAAGGTGCACAGTGACCGGCGTCGACTGATTAACGTGGTCGGCGAGAAGCTGTACCTGCTCCGACGTGAGCGACTCGATTTCACCGCTCGCGTCGTCGGTGTAGCCGGTCGTGATGCTGGTTCCGTCGTAGACGAGGGCGAGCAGTCCAGGCGGCTGGGCCGGGCCGCTGAGAATGCTGTCGGCCGTCGGCGTGCCGAAGTGGGGGTTGCCCGGCAGGTCGCCGAGACTGTCGCCGTCATTGTCACCGATTCCGTCGCCGAGCGCGGTCCTGGAGCGGTCAGCGGCCGAGGCCAGCTGCAGGTCGAGCCGGTCGACCAGGGAGGCGCGCAGAATGACCACGCTGACGATGCCGATTGTAATGCTCACAAGCGCGAGCAGCCCGACGACGGTGAGCACGAGACGTCGCTGCAGGGTCCAAGGCAAGCGGCGGCTGGGCATCCGCTTTGATCGAAGTTTAAGCATCATGCAGTTTTGAGCATGTACCCGGCGCCACGCACCGTGTGGATCATCGGCTCGCGGCCAGCGTCGACCTTCTTGCGCAGATAGGAGATGTAGATCTCGACCACGCTCGACTTGCCGCCGAAGTCGTAACTCCAGACCCGATCGAGAATCTGGGCCTTGCTGAGCACCCGGCGCGGGTTGCGCATGAGAAAGCGCAGCAGTTCGAACTCGGTCGCGGTCAGCTCGATGGCGTCGCCGTTGCGAAACACCTCGTAGCTGTCTTCGTCGAGGGTGAGGTCGCCGACGGTGATGCGGGGATCGGTCGAGTCGGCCACAGCAAGGGTGGAACGTCGAATGAGGCCGCGCAGCCGGGCGACGACCTCCTCGAGGCTGAAGGGTTTGGTGACGTAGTCGTCGCCGCCGGCGGTAAGGCCTGCGATGCGGTCGTCGAGCGAGTCCTTGGCGGTGAGAAAGAGCACCGGTGTCTCGTAGCCATCGGCGCGCACCCGCTGCAGCACCTGCAGGCCGTCGATATCGGGCAGCATGATGTCGAGCACAATGGCGTCGGGGCGGAATTCGCGGGCGATGGTGAGTGCCTGGCGGCCTTCGCCGGCGGTGCGCACCTCCCAGCCCTCGTAGCGCAGCGCCATCGAGAGCAGATCGGTGAGGGTCGGTTCGTCGTCGACGACGAGTACGCGAATGGCACTGCCATCGGCCTTGGTCAGTCGGGGGCCGTGGCCGGTGTGCGTGCTCTCACGTGCGCTCATAGTAGTAAGTATCGCTACTTTTCTATGAGTCGACTATGCGTTACCCCAGCCCGCACTGTGAGCAAACTTGCCCGGGCGTGCGAATTTTCCGCGTGCTGGGGCAATCCTTAGGTTTCGTCCCAAATTCTGCCGTAAATCCTGAGGTGGAACGGGCAACATCGATCAGACACGAAGTACGCCAGAGGGGGGACACCGGCCATGACCTTGCCAGCCCTGCTCCGCCGCCGCGCAATACCGTCCAGCCCTGCTGCACTCGTAGACCGCGCCCCGGCCGATTCCCACAATCTGACCGACGTCGGTGGAAAGACCTACTTGCTGGTCTACGGACGAGATGCACTGTTCTGCTTCGACGGTTCGAGCCTGGCCGCCGTGCCTCAGGCCCCAGTGGGAATCACGCGCATCGTCGCCGTGGGCACCGACCTGTATCTGACGGCCGAGTCCGACCGGTATCCGGGTCTCACGTCGATCCATCGCTATCGCAACGGCCGGTTCACCTTCATCGCCACAACCGAGGCCTCGCAACTGCTCCTGACCAGCTTTTGCGGACGCGCGTACTTTCGCTTACAGTCCGGCCTCTGGTACATCAACGGCCGTGACCTGGTTCCAGTGGTCGGGTCCCCGATCGACATTCTCGCCCTGACGGTATTTGAGCAGGAACTCTATGTCGTTCATCATGATTCCGAGGTGTGCGCCATCTCCAGCTATCGCGGGTCATCGTTTACCCGGCTGGACGGTGTTCCCGCCGACGGGCCGTTCGAGTTCGCCGCCCTCGATGAGGCGCTTTATATTCGTACGCGCCGTCACGTCTACGTCTGGGCACGGTCGACCTTCAGCCTCGCCTCGAGCGGGCGATTCACCGCGCTGGCGGCCTACAACGGGGTGCTCTATGCCAAGGCCTACGGCACGAGCAAGCTCGGGGTACTCGACCGCACCGGCTTCTCTGAGCTCGCAAACACCCCGCCGCTGAGTGGGGAGATCAACATCGCTCGGGGTGGTCCGTACTTTCTCGACCGCACCGGACGACTGCATACGCATCAAACGAATGCCCCGCCACTTCGTGCGTCGATTGGCTGAGCGCGCTCGCGGTTTATTTCAGGATGTTGAGCAGTTCCGGCGCGGGCACGAGCGCGTGGCTGCCGGGCAGGAACAGCCGCTGGCAGCCGTCGAGCTCGACCTGAATCGACGTGTCGAGCCGGGTGCCTGCGCGCTCCGGCCAGAGCACCGCAAACCGGGTCGGGTCGGTGCTGCAATCGGGCGCCTGCGAAGCGGATGCTGCGGCGGCGAGCAGCGCCGCCGCATCCGCTTCAAGGGTGCTCGCGCCAGCAAAGGTGCCGAACTGCAGGTTCATCATTGCGCCGAGAGCGAGGTCATCGATTCCCTCGACGGAGTTGAGCTCGCTGAGGTCGGGGTCTTGCTGCGGATCGACCGTGTAGACGCAGACGCTCGCGCCGTCGACGCCGGCCAAGGACGGGGTCTTGGCCGGCGACGCGGGAATCATCTGCACGTCCTGCCCGATATCTCCGAGATTTAGGTACGTCTGCAGGCCGGTAGTGCCAAAGAGCAGGGACTGTTCGGGTGCGCCGGTGCTCATCGCACAATTGGCGTCGAGCGCCTCTCGCGTGACCTGCAACACGAGCGGAAGCAGGGTCGTGTCGGTCAGCTCGAGCTCGTCGAGAGCGGTATGGGTCGCCGGCTTGGTTTTGCCGCAGGAGGTGCGCGGCCAGGCGGCGCGAAGTGCGTCACCGTCGGTGTTTTCGAGCCAGAGTTCCGGCACCAGCTCCATGTCGGCGGTGCAGGCCTGATTGGGGCCCGCCTGGTCGCTGGGTTCGGCGAGCGCCGACAGCAGCGCGCCGAAGTCGCCCTCGAGGGTCTCGACCTGCACGGCCGACCAGCGGCCCTGCGCGTCGTCGAGGCTGCCAAAGAAGGTGCAGCGATAGGCGGCGACGGGATCGAAGTCGGCCGGAACCCGTCCGGGATCCGGCGCGGCCGGGTGCTCGGCGGTCAGGTCGGTCTGGGTCGGAACACCGTCCTGCTCAACGATTTCGTGATTGAGGTTGGGCGCCTGGCAGTCGACGCCGGCGACGAGTTGCGCAACCGGGGAGTCGGTCGCGGCGGGAAAGCCGGGGAGGCCAGCGCATCCGCTCAGAAAAACGGCGAGCGTGATCGCGACCGCGCCTCGAGCTGTGCGTACGCGATGCGACATGGTGTTCCCCGATTGGTTGCCGTGTACTCACGCTAGCGAACTCAGGTCACTTCGCGATAACGATTCTCAGGGTTTCGACGACGGGGTGAAGCAATCGAGCGGCACCCCGTGGCGGTGGCGCGCCGACCGGGCGCGCGGGCACACAATAGAGGGGTGCCGAATTCAACGCTGTCCCTCTTCGATCTGGACCAGCCGCACCTTGAAGCATCCGTTCTGCTGCCGGCACCGGCACCGCACACACTGCGCATCGTCGCTGACTCGACCGACCGAGTGGCCTGGCTTCGGGCGCGCAACCAGGGAATCACCGCAACGGATGTCGCGAAACTGTCGACTCCGAAATCCATTCTGAACGCGGCGCACGACAAAATGCACGGCACGAGCTTCACCGGCAACAGCTACACCGACCACGGGCGGGCTCGGGAGCCGGTCATCGCTGCCTGGGTGCTGGAGCACTACGGCATCGAGCCGAGCACGAACCTGTTCCGGTCGCTCGGGCACCCGCGGCACCTGGCCACGCCCGACGGCGTCGGCGTGGCGCCCAATGGCGATCTGCACCTGGCCGAGATCAAGACCACCAGCAAGCCGTGGCGCAGCATTCCGCGCAGTTATTTGCGGCAGGTATGGTGGCAGCAATACGTGCTCGGGGCCGACCGCACGCTTCTGGTCTGGGAAGAGCACCGGGGCTTCGTGCCGGTGGCCCCGGTGCCCGAATGTCGCTGGATCGAACGTGACGAAGACCAAATCGCCATACTGGTCGGCCTCGCGAACGCCCTGATCGACAACCTCGACGAGCAGACTCGCCGGTAGCGACCCGGCCGCGCTGGATTTCGCGCTGCACGGGCGTCGGTCCCGCGCAGTTCGTTGTCGACCGACGGATGCTCTTCGCTGAAACTCCCGCACACTGGCGCAGGTCCCGCGCTTTGGCGCATGTCCCGCGGAACGCGACGCAAACCACCGCATCTCCAGCCCGAGCCCGGCTCGACGCCTGGGCTCGGGTACTAACGTGCGCTCCATCGGCGAATATGTGGGCAACGGGGATGAGTGGTCGCAAATCGTCCTTTCGGAGTCGGTTTCGGACGTTTTGCGACCCTTCACCGCCCAAGAGTGAGCGAGCCAGTTCAATGTTTGGAGCGCGCCCGCTCCCGCTCCGTGGGCCCACTTTTCAGGCCCGAAAAGTGATGGGGCGGGCGCGAAGCGGCAGAATGGGGAGCATGGCTACTGAATACGAACTGCCGGAGACCATGCGCGCCCTCATCATCGACGAGACCGGCGCCCCCGAGGTGTTGCACCTGGTCGATCGGCCGCTGCCCCGACAGATTTCCGACGAGGTGCTCATCAAGGTCGTCGCCGCCGGTCTCAACCCGATCGACGCCAAGACCCGTGCGGGCAAGGGCGTCGCGGCCGCGATCGAGAGCTATCCGACCATCCTCGGCAACGACTTCAGCGGAATCGTCGTGCGCGCGGCGTTCGACGCCTCGCCGCTGCAGCCCGGTGATGCCGTCTACGGCATGGGTCGGGTGCCGCGCACCGGCGGCAGCTTCGCCGAGTTTGTCTCGGTCTCGAGCATGAGCGTCACGCACAAACCGGCCCGGCTCAGCCACGCCGAAGCGGCCGCCGTTCCGATCGCGGCGTTGACCGCCTGGGGCATGGTCAAACTCGCCGGGGCAGCTTCCGGGCAGCGGATGCTCGTGCACGCTGGCAGCGGCGGCGTCGGTCACTTCGCGGTACAGTTTGCCCGGGTGTTGGGAGCGCACGTGACCGCGACGGCGTCGACTCGCAACCTCGACTTTCTGCGCGAGCTCGGCGCACACGAGGTCATCGACTACAGCACAACCCGCTTCGAGGAAGTGGCCCACGATCTCGACTCGGTCATCGACCTCATCGGCAACGTGCACGACAACACCGGCACCCGCTCGCTCACGGCCCTGCGCCCCGGCGGCCTGCTCGTGAACGCACCGACCGGCAGCTGGCCGACCATGGCAGCGGATGCCACAGCCGCCGGCCGCCGCGCGACCGGTTTCAAGGTGTCCCCCGACGCGCGCGCGCTGGACGAGATCTCGGCCCTACTCTCCAGCGGAACCGTGCGTGTGCACGTCGATTCCGTGTTCGAACTCGCCGAGGGCGCCGCCGCGCACCGGCTGCTCGAACAGGGTCACACCCGCGGCAAGATCGTGCTGCGCGTCTCGTAACCCGAGGGCCTGGTCGTCGGCATCCGCTGCCCCTTTGCGGGTTTTTCTGCGGTCGAGCATGTCGCCGGCCACCATGAAGCAGGCATAGGCGAACAGGGCCACGGTCACCACGGGGAAGATCCAGGCCCGGTTTGCTTCGGTGATCACATTGTTGACGTAGCCGACGAAGGGTACCGCGTACCAGAGCCGACCATGAATTTGCTCGGCCAGCACGGGGTCGTCGTCGGGCAGACTGTTGTTGTCACCCTGCACGATGAAGGAACGTGATCCTTCTGAGTTCGAAATGATCGAGAGGATGCGATGCGTCACGACCTTGGCGTCGCCGGACTCCATTTGATAGGTAACGACGTCTCCAATCTGCAGCGCGTTGGCGTCGACCGGGCGCACGATCACGACAGTACCGGGCGAAAGTCCCGGCTCCATCGAGCTGGTCAGCACGGTCAGCGGGGTCGCACCGGTCGACTTGGGAATGACAACGAGCGCCAGGCCGAGCCCGACGACGAGCAGGAGCACGGCAGCGCTGAGCGCGGTCCGCAGAAAACGCCAGAGGCTGGGAGCGGGCGAATCGGTCGGCGCGATACTTTCGTCAGCGAGCTGCGTCACGGTTCACGCCGGTCACGGCGCCGCCGGGTGACCAGAAGCACGCCAACACCGAGCAGCAGTCCGCCCCCGATGATGGCTGGAACGGGCAGGTCAACCCCGGTGCGGGGCAGAGCATCCGACGGTTGGGACTCTGACGGCCCGGCGATGGCCGGAATGAGCACGCCATCGTCGTTACAGGCCGATGCCGCGAAGGGTCCGGCCTCGACATCGCGCAGCGCAACGAGAACGCCGAGTTCTGCACGCGCGTTTTGAGCGGTCAGTCCGGTCACATTCATCATCTCGATCGTGAACGCGACCTGCAAGGTGGCACCGGCCGCGAGCGGCTGCTCGGGCGCGAGCACGGCGCAGCCCGCTTTGGCCAGCTGCGGAACGGTCGTCACCGTCTGCGCCGCGGCGTCTTCGACGGTCAGGATGAGGTATTCCCGAAGGTCAGAGACCGTTCGATCAGCGGATGCTCCGCCCGGCTCCCGCAGGCTCACCCGCACGTTCGCGGGCCGGTCGCTCGGGTTCTGAATCCACAGGCTCGATTGCATCGAACCATCCGGAATCAGCAGGCCGTACGATCCGAACAGTCCGACGGGCAGGCTGCTGGCAAAATGTTCGCCATCGCTGCTGACCAAGACGTCGGGAGCGGACTCGGCGCCCGGCGCCGCCAGGGCCAGGGCGGCGGTCCCACTCACGGTCAGCAGGAACACGGCGCCCACGGTCGCTGCGATCCGGGCACGGATCAGGAATCCGGTCATGAAGTCACCTCGTCGAGGGTGAATAGCTGGTTTTCCTGGATGGGTACCGTGGTGTCGCACGTCTTCAAGGTGAGCGCGTTGCCTGACTCAAGGCACTTCGTGTCGTCCTTCACGCTGCGAATCTGAAAGGTGGCACTGCCCAAGCTGATCGGGGCGAGCGTGAAGCGTTGCTTGGCTTTGTCTGCTGGGCCACTCTGCGTGCTGAGCGACAGGGGAGACGTGCCTTCCGCAGTCCACACCAGGTTCTCGTCAGCGGCGACGATTTCATACTCGGAACCGTTTCTGTCCGCAACGAAGCTGAACCGTGAGGTTGAGGCGGTCGAGCACTCCTTCGTCGCCAACACTCGTCCCTTTTGTTGCGGGGCGGCCGCATCGACACAGGTCCCGGCGGCGGTGACGACGTGGTACCACAAGCCAGGGGCCGGTGGCTGCTTGTTCGTAGACACGGCGAGCTCGTTCGAGGCGGCCAAGTGATTGTCGTTCGCATCGACGGCGTAAATCAGGTAGGTGTAGCGCGTGTTCGCCGTCAGGCCGGTGTCGGTGAAGGTTGTGGCGCTTTGTGCGTTTGCAACCCGCGTGCCGTTTCGCCAGACCTCGTAGCGCGTCACGGTTCGGTCTTGGGCAGCGGCCCAGGTCAAGGAGATGGAGCTGTGCGTCTTCCTGACCGCCGCCAGATCGCGTGGCGCGGTGTTGGTGACAGATTGCGCGGCGGTGACGAGCGAGATGGGTGACGTCCAGTTGCCCGTTCGCGCTTGCAATTCCAGTTGCGCCGTTACGGAGGTGCTGGCCATGGTGCCGGCAGTGGTGTTGGCGATCGACGTCTGCACGCAGTAGCGCACCGAAGCCCTCGCCGCCAGGTCGCCGCTCAGGGTGAGTCCCGTCGCCAAGGGGGTGCTCGCTGTTCCGGTCGGGGGCGCCGTGGGGCAGCTGCCGGTTGCGGCGATCGACCAGGCGCGAACGCTGACTTCCTCGGCAAACGCGGTCGCGGAGACCGAACCGAGTTTCAGGTCGTAGGCGGCAGGCACGGTGCCGTTGGTCAGGGTGATCGGCTTCGTGGTCGTGAGCAGGAGGGACGTGTAGTCGGTCGCGAGCGCGGCGAACCCGTCCTGGCTGATGGTCACGGCGCCCGAGACAGCGGATGCTGTGGGGTTGACCGCCGCGGCGGTCCAGACCGCCTGCGCCACTCCGGTACCGGCGAGGGTCAGAAAGAGAACGCTCGCGATCGCCACGGCGGCTCGAGCAGCGGGCCAACGTGCCGGGCAGGCAGACCGGGCGCGCAGCCGCAGAGAACGATGACGGTTCGACGTCATGGCTTAGTCCTGCCGTCCGTCAATCAGGAGTCCAAAGCTCGTCGCGGTCTGGGATTGGCTGCCGCTCGGGGCATCCGCTGACAGCCTCACTGAGACGCACAGAATCGCGCTGGATCCGGGCGCCAGGGTCGTACCGAGCTCGTCAGTCGGCGCGTCAGCGAAGGTGCCGGCAATGGTGGGCGTGAGGTTCGACGTACACTCTTGTACCGTCGAAACGGCGCTCACCCCGACGATCAGGACCTCCGAAAATAGCGTCGAAACGGTCGGTCGGGTCAGGCCGGCGAGACGGAGCGCGAGCGGCACCGTGCCGTCATTGAGCACGGTGACCGTGCCGACCTTGCTCGCTCCGGGATACAGCGGGGTATTCGACATCTCGAGGTCTGACGTGATGCTGAGCTCGGCGGATCCGGCCTGAATCGTGACTGCGGGGCCGGCCGAAGCGCTCGAGTTCAACAGGGCATAGGTTCCGCCCACGGCGGCAGTGGCCAGCAGGGTCGCACCGAGAATCGCCGCACTCGCGAACAGAAACGTTTTCAAGAGATCACCGGCTTTCGCAAATCAAAAGTGGATGCTGCCTGCTGGTCGTTTCCGGGTGCCCACCGTTGGTGGGCACCCGGGCACCGATCGGTTAGATCTGGGTGAGGTTGACCGCCACGTCCTTGAGGGTGACCGAACCGAGCATCATGGTGTTCTCAGCGCCCAGCGCGCCGTTCGGGAAGGTGATCGTGACCTCGACGGTGACGTCTTCCTCGACGATTCCCGCTCCGGGTGTGATCGTGTAATCCGTCGGGCCGGTGGTCACTGAACGCTCAATCTGGGAGAAGTTATCCTTGATGCCGCCATCGGGCATCACTGTCAAAACTGCGGTCCCGATGAGGTAGGCGGCCAGTGCGTCGTCGGCTTTGTAACCCGGCGTGGTGGCGCTGATGGAGCCCGCATCGAGCGTCAGCTCGGCGACGAGGTTGTCACCCTCGGCCAGGACGTGCATTTTCTTGGTATAGACCAGCACATCGCCGGGCGAGGCCGCGAATGTTTCGAGGTTCAGGACTACATCGTTCTGGTCCGTCCAAACACCGGCAACTTCAACGCCGTCGATGGCGCTGGGAGAAACAACCAGGTTGCCGGCTTCGATCGTGCCGCCGGCCACCTCGGCCGAGGAGTTCCACAGCGCAAAAGTCGTGCCGCCGCCGAGCAGGAGGGTGAGACCGGCGGCGCCGGCAATCGCGCCTTTGGTGAGCTTGTTCATGTTGAGGCCCTTCGGGTACTGGTCTGAAAACTTCGGGTGGTCGCAGGCCAGCGAGCGGCAGGCGTGGAGCAACGGCAAGAAGCCCGCTACGTGATCGCCGCGGGGTAAGCGCGACGGTGATGCGGCCGGTCGTCCACAACCCTGGGTATTGGGCCATGAATTTGCTACAGTCCGATGGTGTTTTCTGGGGCTGCAGCTCCATCCGCGATTCACACACTAGATGGGACAGACAAATTTGTCTGTCCTGCTCCAACCCCCAGAATGGGGAATTGAGTTTTTGGGCAAATGGCGACGATTTGGTCTGTACGCACAAAGATTTACGCCGTTTAGCTCTATTTTCCGCAGATATACCGACGTTTCAACGTCTGGCTCCGTTGGTCGAACCTCGGCCGACGCTGGCGCGACGAACCGTTCTACCTCCGAATTGGTCTCATCCGCGGCAGGGTACACACTGGAGTTCTCACGAGGAGAGCCCATGACTTCACTTCCCCTTACCCCGGCAGAATCCAACGAGCACGCCGGTCCCTCGGTCGTCTGGTTTCGCGACGACCTGCGCGTCGGCGACCACCCGGCGCTGCACGCAGCCCTCGCCCGACACCGGCCGATCGTGGCCGTGTATGTGTTCGACGACGAGTCCCCCGGAGTGCGCCCGCTCGGCGGCGCCGCCCGTTGGTGGCTCCACCAGAGTCTCAGATCGCTCGGTGCAACGCTCGAGGCGCTCGGCGGCCGGCTGATTCTGCGCCGCGGCCCGGCCGCACCGATCATCGCTGAAATCGTCCGTGAAACGGATGCCGCGGCCGTCTTCTGGAATCGCCGGTACGGCTCTGCAGAACGCACGATCGATACCGCGATCAAGGCCGAGCTGCGCGCCGACGGCGTTGATGCTCACAGCTTCGCGGGTTCGCTCCTGTTCGAACCGTGGACCATCCAAACCGGTCAAGGCGGCTCCTACTCGGTGTTCACGCCGTTCTGGCGTGCCTGCCAGGCCGGTCCGCCGCCGCGCGCGCCCTACCCCTCCCCCGATACCGTCTCCGGGTGGTCGGGCAACCTCGCCACCGACAGCCTCGACGATTGGGGCCTCGAGCCCAGCGCACCCGATTGGGCCGACGGGCTCCGCGCGGCGTGGCAGCCCGGCGAGGCATCCGCTCAGCAAACGCTTGGGCGCTTTCTGGCCGAATCACTCCCCCGCTATGGGGCCGAACGTGACGAACCGGCCCAAAACGCGACGTCGCGTCTGTCGCCGTTCCTGCGGTGGGGGGAGATCAGCCCGCATCAGATCTGGGCTGCCACCCAGGAGGCGCAACGCTCACTCTCCGGCCCGGCGCTCACGAGTGCGACCCGGTTTCTCACCGAGGTCGGCTGGCGCGAGTTCGCATACCACGTACTGTTTCACGCTCCCGATCTGGCGACGAAGAACCTGCGCCCCGCCTTCGACGCCTTTCCTTGGCCGTCGCTCGACCACGACGCCCTGACTGCGTGGCAACAGGGTCGCACCGGCTTCGCCTTGGTCGATGCCGGCATGCGCGAGCTCTGGCGAACCGGAAGTATGCACAACCGCGTGCGCATGGTTACCGCATCATTCTTGATCAAGAACATGCTGGTCGACTGGCGGGTGGGCGAGCGCTGGTTCTGGGATACCCTCGTCGATGCCGACGCCGCCAGCAACCCATTCGGCTGGCAATGGGTAGCCGGCTCCGGGGCGGATGCTGCGCCCTACTTTCGCATCTTCAATCCTGATCTGCAGGCGGCCAAGTTCGACCCACACCAGCAGTACATCCGCGCCAACGTGCCCGAATACGGCACGGATTCCTACCCCGCGCCCCTGGTAGACCTCGGCGAAACCCGCCGAGCAGCCCTCGCCGCCTACGACAAGGTGAAGGCCCAGTCTGCAAGCTAAGCGGCAAGAACGGACGCGATTCGTCTGGACCCCTTGGACGGTTTCTTCTCGGGCTTCTGTTCCGGTTTCTGTTCGGACGACCCGACGTACCACAGGCTCAGCACACACATAATGAGGGAGCCGAAGGCCAGCGGGTTCTGCAGGTAGACCACGAGATACCCGAAGCGGGGCACGAAGGCGGTAACTCCGCCGATGACATCGGCGGCCGGCACCGTGAAGGGGTCGATCGTGTCGTTCGCATCGCCCTTGGTGGTCAGGGTGCCATCGTCGTTGATGGCCACGAGTCGGTGGGTGGTGCGATCGTCGGCGCGTCGAAAGGTGATGACCTGGCCAACCGCGTACTGGTCGGCCTCAACGATCACGACGCTGGCCGGCAAAATGGTGGGCGACATCGACCCGGTGCGTACGACGTAGGCCCGGTAGGGCAGGGCGCCCGTGGCCACGAGGGCCACCGGTGTGAGCACGGCGGCCAGCACGAGCAGCAGAATCACGGTGCCTTTGAATCGCTTCACGGTGCGCCTTTCAAGCTCGAAATGGAATGGAAAGTGGCCCGGACGTCGCTACCAGACAGGGACATCCGAGCCACTTGCTCAAGCCTTAGAGGCCCGGTTCCTGTCCAACCTGAGTTGCAACGATCTGGTACGGCAGGCCGCTTTCGGTTGCCACTGCATCCGGGTTCGCCGGAGTCGGGAGGGGATAGGAATTCCAGACGCCACCGCCAGCCTCAGACTGGCCCGTCATCAATACTCCGTTGTAATTGAAGCGGAAGGATACGGTACCCATCGCCGAGGGTGCCAGGTTCGACTGAAGCAGGATCTTTTCCGGAACGGGCCAGCACCCGGCCGGGTCGAATATCCCGCTACAACCTGGAGGAGACTGAAGGTCGCCGTCGTCGTTGAGGTTCGCTGAATCGAACACTGCATTGTTATTCGCCGCTACGTGGAATTCACCATAATTACCGAGGTCATTCAACGCATGCAGAGCCTCGGCATCATTGAAGACGACCCAGACATCCTGCGCGTTCAGCCCGGTGTTTTTGTAACGCTCGGACACCGTCTGGGATTCACCGGGGAGCAGATTAGTGAAGTGCAGGTTAAGGCTGTCAACGCCATCGACCTGGATCGAGCCGATGGTGCCGTCGATGCGGCCCTGCTCGGTGTCGCTGAAGTACGCACCGGTCGGGCCCAATGCCGCGAGGGCCATGGTCAGCGCTACGGCGACGCCTCCGGCCCCAATGATGGTTTTCTTGCGGTTTAACAGAAGTTTCACGTCAGTCTCATCTCAAATAGTCAGTTTTGGAGTGGATAATGACGTATTTTCACTATCCCCACCCAGAACGATAGGGTGGAGCAATGCTCACGTATGCCCCCCATTGGGTGTTTCCCTCCCCCCAATCTGGGGGCTGGACCGCTTGCTGACTGCGGCATCGAAACCGACCAGTGCACAAGATAGCGTTTTTTTAGCCTCGTTCGTCGACTTTCACGCCAGGATCAGCCCCAGCCGAATCGAGCGTTGTTCCGCCCAATTGATCCGCTCTGCGGCGCTTGCGCACACTGGCTACAACGCCGACCAGGATCATGTAGCCCGCGTAGGCGAACAGCAATGAAGCGGCCACCGGAATTAGCCAGGCCCGGTTAGAACCATTGACCGCACTATTGACGTAGCCGATCAGCGGAACGGAGTACCAAAGCCGGCCCTGCACCTGCGCTTCAAGCACGGCATCCGCGTCGGCCGCCCCGTTGTTGTCACCCTTTGTGACGAACGTGCGACCACCCGCCGAGGTATTGATGGCGATGATGCGGTGGGTGATGACGCCGCGTTTTCCGGTCTCCATTTGGTAGGTGATGACATCACCCAGCACCAGGGCATCCACTTCAACCGGCCGAACGATGATGAGCGTGCCGGGCGGAAAGCCCGGCTCCATCGAGCTGGTGAGCACGGTCAGTGGGATCGATCCGGTGACCTTTGGGATCACAATCAGCACCACAGCGGTTGCGATCACGAGTAGCAACACGGCCAGGCTTAGTGCAAACCTGATCTGACGCCACAGACCAGCAGCCTTCCTGGCCGACTCGGGCAGCGGATGCCGATCGACCGGGAGAGTCGCGCTCAAAGCTTTACTCCTCACGCGACTCTCCTTTCTGGGCACGGGGGCAATTACAGCGTCTGCGAAAGGATCACCGCAAGGCCGGACAGGTAGACCGACCCGGTCTTCGCATCGTCGTCATCGGCGGCGTTTTCTGGGAATGCGATTGTGACGGTAACGAGAAGCTCATGCTCGCCAGCAACCAGGTCGAACCCGGTGCGACCAACGCCGACACTGGCGCCAACCCCGCCACCGTCAACCACCTCAACAGTGGTCGCCTTAGTGAGGAGCTCTTCCAGCGCCAGGTCCGCTTCCACGTCATCGGAAATGATCGAGCCATGATCGATGACGATTTGCGCCTGGATATTGTCACCCTCGGCGTCTACATTGAGTACCGTCTCGTAGGTGAGGGTGTCACCCGGAACAATGAGGTAATCGTCGATGCTGGCGATCGCGTCGTCGTCCTGATCGGCCCAGGCGCCTTCCTCCGCCTCGACCGTCAGCGTTCCAGCTGTGATGGTCGCACCGGCGATTGCCACGGTGTCGTTCCACAACGCGAACGTTCCGGCCCCGCCGAGGAGAAGTACGATACCGGCCGCGCCTGCTACTGATCCTGTGAGGATCTTGTTCATGAAGTTCTTCCTTTACAAAAGTCGAGGGAAACGAGAAGAGATGGATCCCTTAGCGTCCTGCGCCGACGTTTAGGACAGGATCGGCGACATCCGTTCAACCGCCGAATCGGCCTGCTCCTGGGCAGACCTGGCGACACGGCCAGGGGGAGAGTCGCACGCCCGAATGCAAATTTCACGCGACTCTCCTCTCGCTGGCCTGCCGAGGAGTTATTAAAGGTGCTGCGTCAGCTTGACCCCGAGCTCGGACAGGTCGACCGATCCGGTCTTCGCAGCGTCGTCGTCTTTGTGGTCGGCCGGGAATTTGATCGTGACGATCACCTGGTATTGAACGGAACCTTGCAGGAGTTCGAAATCAATTGACTGGTCGCCGCGAACGGGGGCCGGGCCGGCAGGACCCGCGTGGCGAGACACTTCCACCGCGGACACGTCGGTGTACTCCTTGAGAATCTTCTCGAGCGCCTTGTCTTCGTCAGAGCCGCTGTTCGCAGTGAGCTGGCCCTTGTCGACAGACAGCAGCGCCTTGATGTTGTCACCGAGAGCTTCCACGTCGAGTAGCGTCTGGTAGGTGAGGGTGTCTCCCGGAACGATGCGGTAGTCCGCAATATTAATCGCGGCCTCCGTCTGGTCTGTCCAGACACCTTCCCCCGCTTCGACTGTTAGCGTGCCGGCTGTGATGTCTGCACCAGCGACCGCCGCGGTGTCGTTCCAGAGCGCGAAGGTTCCCGCGCCGCCGAGGAGAAGAGCAACACCAGCAGCGCCCGCGATGGAGCCCTTGATCATTCTGTTCACAATTGTGCCTTTCAATTATCGGTTTTGGTGTGAAATAATGAAATGTTTTCACTATTTCCAACCAGAACCTTAGAGTTGAAAGAACCTCAAGCATGCCCCCCATTGGGTGTTCACACCCCCCCAACTAGGGGATGGAACGACCCGTCGCCCAAAAACAAAAAAGCGGGCAAACGGATGCTTCACCCCGGCATCATCACAGGGGTGAAGTAACTGTTTGCCCGCTTTCGCGAACGCCGAATAAGTTAGAAGAAGCGGGCGTACGCTCCGACCGTCAAAAAGGTCGGAAACTCGGGCTCGAGCGCTGAGGTGCGTAGCACCGTGAGGGCGTCGTCGAAGCGGTCGGAAGGTGTGCGCTCGAGGCCGTCGACGATCTCGTCGAGCACCTCTTCAACCCAGTCGGAGTCGATTCGGCGCCCCTCGGCGGTGATCGAGTTCTCGTGGATCCACTGCCAGAGCTGCGAGCGGGAGATCTCCGCAGTGGCGGCATCTTCCATCAGGTTATCGATTGCCGCAGCCCCAACGCCGCGCAGCCAGGACTCAATGTAGCGCAGCGCTATGAGCACGTTGCCGCGCACGCCGGCCTCGGTTATCTGACCGCCAACCGACGCGACATCGAGCAGCTGGGCGGCCGTCACGCTCACCTCTGGGCGAATGCGCTCGAGCTGGTTGGGCCGGTCGCCGAGCACCGCGTCGAACTCTGCCTGTGCGGTCGGAATCAGGTCGGGGTGCGCTACCCAGGAGCCGTCGAAGCCGTCGGTGGCCTCACGCTTCTTGTCGGCCGCGACCTGGGCGAGCGCCTGCTCAGTCACGGCCGGGTCGCGACGGTTCGGAATGAACGCGCTCATGCCGCCGATGGCGAAGGCTCCGCGACGGTGGCAGGTTGCCACGAGCAGCTCGGTGTAGGCCCGCATAAAGGGCACCGTCATGGTGATCTGCTTGCGGTCGGGAAAGACAAAGCGACTGCCGCGGGCACGGAACGTCTTGATGATGCTGAAGATGTAGTCCCAGCGGCCGGCGTTGAGGCCGGCGCAGTGGTCGCGCAGCTCGTAGAGAATTTCGTCCATCTCGAAGCCGGCCTGAATCGTCTCGATCAGCACGGTGGCGCGCACGGTGCCGTACTTGATTCCCAGACGCTCTTCGGCGTAGGTGAAGATGTCATTCCACAGGCGAGCTTCCTTGTGGCTCTCGAGCTTAGCGAGGTAAAAGTAGGGGCCGGTGCCGTTCTCGATGAGCTTCTGCGCGTTGTGGAAGAAGTACAGGCCGAAGTCGATCAGGCTGCCCGAGGACTTCATACGACGGTTGGCGCGGTCGACGAAGGTCACGTGCTTGTCCACCAGGTGCCAGCCACGCGGACGCACGACGATGGTCGGTGTCGTCTTATTCGTGATCTCGTACTTCTTGCCCTCGGGACTCGTGAAGCTCAGCTGACCGCGCACTTGGTCGAACAAGGTCAACTGGCCCTCGATCACATTGGCCCAGGTAGGGCTGGTGGCGTCTTCCTGGTCGGCGAGCCACACCTTGGCACTCGAGTTGAGCGCGTTGATGGCCATCTTGCGATCGGTCGGACCGGTGATCTCCACGCGGCGGTCCTCCAAACCGGGTCCGGCTCCTGCAACCCTCCAGCTTGAATCCAGACGGATGCTTTCGGTTTCGCTCAGAAACTTGGGGTCGCGACCATTCGCGGCATCCACTCGAGTCTGCAGTCGGGCGGCGAGCAGGTCGTGCCGAGTGCCGGCAAAACGCTCGTGCAGCTCGGCGAGAAATTCGAGGGCACCGGGCGTGAGGATCTCGTCATAGCGGTCACCGAGCGGGCCGGTCACCTCGAGGTGCGGGCGAATGGTAGCGAAGCTGCCGGTCGTGGTCTTCACCTTGTCGGTCTTGGTAGGCGCGGAGGCGACCGTCTGATCAATGGTCGGGTTTGGGGTGTTCATGGTCTGGCTCCTTGCGAAAGTAGGTGAAACCGACAGGGGACGAACCCGAATTGCTGTTCGCCCGATCTCAGGCTGAATGGTGGTGGAACGGTTCTGCTTCGGTCGAATCGATGGGCGCGAGGGTGGATGCGTTCAGTGTTCAAATCGACGTTACGGGCCTGTGGTCATACTCTGCCGGGTCTGCGCGGTGCAAAACCAAAATATACAGGCAGAAGAAACCCTGTTCTTCTGATTGTGGAAACTTTTGAATCGTGTGACACTGTGTGAATGGTTCCCGCTGAAGCCCTCGCCGCCCTGTCATCCCTCGCCGTCGATGAACCCGAGCTCGACGCGCTCACCCTCGGGCGGCGCATCCGCGAGCTGCGCACAGCCCGTCACCTGACGCTCGACACCCTCGCCGCCGCGATCGACCGCGCGCCGTCGCAGGTGTCGATGATGGAGAACGGTAAGCGCGAACCACGCCTCTCCATGCTGCGCACAATTGCCCTCGCCCTCGGCACGACCGTCGATGAATTGATGCGAACCGATGCCCCCTCCGAACGGGCCGCACTGGAAATCTCGGTTGAGCGCGCCCAGCGCGGCCCGGTGTTTCAAGCGTTGGGTCTGCCCCGCATTCGTGTGAGTAAGGGGCAGAGCGACGAAACCTTGCACACCATTCTGAGCCTGCACAACGAGATCGACCGACTCAACCGGGAACGAGCCGCGACCCCGGAGGAAGCCCGGCGGGCCAACTCGGCCCTGCGCCAGATCATGCGGCAGCAGGACAATTATTTTCCGGAGCTCGAGGCCCAGGCCCTCGAAATTCTCACCGCGGTGGGGCATTCCGGCGGGCCGGTATCGCAGCAGCTCGTTGCCGACATGGCCACCCATCTGGGCTTCTCGCTGCACTACGTCAACGATCTGCCGCACTCCACCCGGTCGGTTACCGACAAACGCAACGGGCGCATATACCTGCCGACAAACCGCTCGGCCTCGAGGGATTCCCGCTCCCCGATCGTACAAGCCTTCGCCAGCGAACTGTGCGCGCACGAGGAACCGAAGAATTATGCAGAATTTCTGCGTCAGCGGGTGGAGACGAACTATCTCACCGCAGCCATCCTGCTGCCGGAGCGTGACGCCGTGCGTATGCTCACCGAGGCGAAAACCCTGCGGCGCATCTCGATGGAAGATCTGCGCGACGCCTTTGCCGTCTCCTACGAAATGGCCGCGCACCGCTTCACCAACCTCGCCACCGCCAGGCTCGAAATTCCGGTGCACTTCATGAAGGTGCACGAGTCAGGCACCATCATCAAGGCCTACGAAAACGACAACGTGCGCTTTCCCAGCGACGCGCTCGGCGCGGTCGAGGGCACCACCGTTTGCCGCAGCTGGACGGCCCGTACAGTATTCGACGTTGCTGATCGCTTTAGCGCGTGGTATCAGTACACCGATATGCCGGCCGGAAGCTTCTGGTGCACTTCACGCGTCGAGAAGGCCAAGGAGGGCGAATATTCGGTGAGTGTTGGTGTTCCATTCGCCCACGTGAAGTGGTTTCGCGGGCGTGAAACGTCAAACCGCGCCGTGTCGCTCTGCCCGGACGAGTCGTGCTGTCGCCGGGCGCCCCACAACCTGGCCGACCGCTGGGCCGGGCAGTCCTGGCCGGCCGCGCGCACGCCGACGAGCCTGCTCGCCGCACTGCCCACCGGCACCTTTCCCGGCGTCGACCAGACCGAGGTCTACCAATTTCTTGAGGCCCACTCTCCGCGCTAATCCTCGATCGATTTGCGGAGGGCCAGAAGTTAGACGTTGGGCGTGAGATTTAGGCTGCATTAAACCGGTGAGCGTCGTTCACTCCGTCACCCACCATCGCCACGACGTAGCTCTCAGCCTGAAGACCGAACACAAGGTCGAGTTTGTCTTCGGGCAGGAACGAAGCGTGAATCTCATAAACGCCGGTGATAGACCCGACGACGTTCGCGGCCAGCGATGAGTCGCCGGTCAGCCTGACGACTCGTTTCGCACCGCCAGCGTGCAGGTTCGTGCCCATCTGGGCGGCGCCAGGTCGCACTTCATCGGCAACGCCGATAACACGAGCAGCGGTTTCGTCGATGGTGACAATCGTCGGCGTGCGGCCTGCCTCGGCCGGTTCGTTGGCGGCGCGCGCTGCGGCGCCCATATCCACGCTCCCGCACTGCGCGGGTGGCGCCGGATTTCCAATCACAACGCGGTGGACGTTGGTGGCGACCGCGATGCCCTGGTCGGGGACCGGTTCAGTTGACTCCGGCAAACCGGTGAGGTCTGGCCCTTCGTGTCGTACGGCATCCAGTATCGTGCGGGCCAGCGGATGCTCAGGGCCGGCTTCGGCGCGCCCCGCCCAACCCAGTACCTGCTCACGGGTCATGCTCGCTACAGCACGATCACGTCGGTTACCCACGAATCAACCGGGAAATGCTCAACGAAACAGCGTTGAGGCCAAGGCCCACGACGACCCGGCGCCGGGGGAATCACTGGGTTTACTGCTGGGGACTACTGGGGTCTGGGCATCCGCTTAAAAAGAAGAACAAACCGGTACGTTGTTGGCGTCAGTCCTAGCTAATATTGGTACACGTGAGGGTGGTGTCGGTCGAGGCACACGCTTACCGTTCCACGCACCAGAGAGTTTCGGTTGTGAACGTCAGTCCCACGTTTCAGTCGATGCTCTCGCCCTACTGAAATGCGAGCTGACCATGTGTGATGCTCGCGCTGTGCTGCGTCGGATCAATCTTGCCGTGCGGGCAGGAATCCCCTCGGCCGAGGCGGCACTCACTCCGCCGGACGAATGGCTCGACCCCGCCCCACCGGCTGCACCGACCGCGGAGACCACGGCTCCGCTGCCGTCCCACTGGTTTCGCTCGGCGGCTGTGCTGGACGTGCGCGGACTGCGCATTGCTGCGGGAGCCCGACCCGACGCACCGTTGCTGGTCAACGGCATCTCACTTTCCATTACCCGAGGTGAAGCGGTCGGGCTGGTCGGTGACGCCAGTTCCGGAGCCCTCGAGGTCGCACAGTGCATCGCCGGGCTGCTGCCGGCACCGGCGGTGATCCGTTCCGGGTCGATTCTGTTCAACGGCGGGGAGCTGGTTGGGCTGCCCCCACGACCGCGGGACCGGCCGCGGTACGCGAAGATCGCCTACCTGCCACGCGATCCACTCGGCAGTCTCGACCACGGAGTGACCGTCGGAACACAACTGACCGCACCGTTGCGCTTCCTCGGCCTGGCCAAGACGGCCGCCTATGATCGATCGTTAGCGCTGCTGGATCAGGCGGGTGTCGAGCGCCCCGAGCACACGTTCACGTCCTACCCGCATCAGCTGTCGCACCTGGTCGCGCAGCGCGTGCACATTGCCGCTTCACTTGCGGGCAAACCCGACCTCGTCGTGGCCGATAACCCCACAGACACCCTGGACGCGTCAGACAGCTCAGACATTTTGGACCTGCTGCGGGTGCTGCAGCGCGACAATGGGCTGACGATGATTATGGTGACGCGTTCGATCAGCGTGGCGGCGCTGACGTGCCAGCGGGTCGCCGTTGTTCAGGCCGGCGCAATCGTGGAATATGCCTCGGTCGCCGAACTCTTCGGCTCACCGAAGCATCCGTATTCCCGAGAGCTGCTGTCTGCGGGGCAGGCGCACCCCACCGTTTAGCTTGGGGGTCTAATCATTGCATTCCGAATGATTTGCGGTATCGTCACGGTAGGGCGTCGCTGCCCACCCCGGCTTTCGAAAGGACCACATGTCTATCCGTGAACTCCGAAATTTTGTCAATGGGGATTACGCCGCGTCTACGGCCAGTGAGCAGCTGGACATCATCAACCCTGCCACGGAAGAGGTCTTCGCACGCACGCCGATCTCGACCGAAGCCGACGTGGCCGGGGCCTATGGGGCCGCCGCGACCGCGTTCGAGACCTGGGGCGAGACCACTCCGAGTGAACGTCAGCTCGCGCTGCTCAAGTTCGCGGACGCCCTGGAGTCGCGGGCCGAAGAACTCGCCGACGCCGAGTGTGAGAACACCGGTAAGCCCCGCGCCGGCATCGTGGGCGACGAGGTCGAGGTCATGATCGACCAGGTGCGCTTCTTCGCCGGAGCCGCCCGCCTGCTCGAAGGCAAGGCCGCCAGCGAGTATCTGAAAGACCACACCTCGTTCGTACGGCGGGAGCCGATCGGTGTTGTCGGCCAGGTTACGCCGTGGAACTACCCTATGATGATGGCGATCTGGAAGATCGCCCCAGCTCTGGCTGCCGGCAACACCGTCGTGCTCAAACCGAGCGACTCGACCCCGGTCTCGACCCTGCTGCTGGCCGAGATCGCCTCCGAGTTTCTGCCGGCCGGAACCTTCAACGTCGTGACCGGAAACCGCGACACCGGTCGAGCCCTGGTGACCAACCGAACCCCGCAGCTAGTGTCGATCACCGGTTCCGTGCGGGCGGGTATGGAGGTGGCCAGCGCCGCCGCGCTTGACCTCAAGCGCGTTCACCTGGAACTTGGCGGCAAGGCGCCGGTAATTGTGTTCAATGACGCCGACATCCAGCAAGCCGTCGAGGGCATCGCCGCCGCCGCGTTCTACAACGGCGGCCAGGACTGCACTGCGGCCACCCGGGTGCTCGTGCAGGAGGGCGTCCACGACGAGTTCGTCGCTGCCCTCGCTGCCTATGCCAAGGACAACGCCCGCACCGGCGCACCGCTCGACGAGGGCATTCTGTTTGGCGCACTGTCGAGCGCCGATCAGCTTGCGCGGGTGCAGGGCGTCATCGAACGCCTGCCCGCCCACGCCACACTCGCGGTCGGTGGCCACCGCCAGGGCAGCACCGGCTATTTTCACGAGGCGACCATCGTGTCGAACCTGCTGCAGACCGACGAGGCCGTGCAGAACGAAATCTTCGGCCCGGTCATCACGGCACAGAAGTTCACCGATGAGGCGCAGGCCCTGGCCTGGGCTAACGATGTTCAGTATGGGCTCGCTTCGTCGGTCTGGACCTCGAATCACGGTGTCGCGATGCGGATGGCGAAGAACCTCGACTTTGGCTGTGTTTGGATCAACACGCACATTCCATTGGTGGCCGAGATGCCGCATGGCGGGTTCAAGCACTCCGGCTACGGCAAGGACCTTTCCATGTACGGGCTCGAGGACTATACCCGCATCAAGCACGTCATGAGCTACATCGGCTAATTCGCCGGCAGTCGACCGATGTTCGCCTTTCCCGGCTCTTGCGAGACGGAAGTTGCGCGACCGGCACGGCGTTGGGTCATTTGCACGCAGCGCAAGCCGCTATCGTCACCACCGTTTACCGCCAGCAGTATCCACTTAAATAAGGTCGGGCCCGTCCGAAGACGGGCCCGACCTTATTTCTAACGGTTACTTAGATGCTGTTCACATCGAGCGGGATACCAGGACCGAAGGTGGTCGAGACGACGCCCTTCGTGATGTAACGGCCCTTGGACGAGCTCGGCTTGAGACGAACAACTTCTTCGAGCGCTGCGGAGATGTTCTCGTTAAGCTGCTCGACGGAGAAGGATGCCTTGCCAACGACGAAGTGCACGTTGGAGTGCTTGTCGACGCGGAATTCGATCTTTCCACCCTTGATGTCGGATACGGCCTTGGCGACGTCGGGCGTCACGGTTCCGGTCTTCGGGTTCGGCATGAGGCCGCGCGGGCCGAGGACCTTTCCGAGACGACCTACCTTACCCATGAGCTCGGGGGTCGAGACGGCAGAGTCGAACGAGGTGTAACCAGCGGCTACCTTCTCGATGAGCTCGTCGCCACCGACCTCGTCGGCGCCGGCTGCGATAGCGGCTTCGGCGGCGGGGCCGGTTGCGAAGACGATGACGCGGGCGGTGCGGCCGGTACCGTGCGGGAGAATGACGGTTCCACGGACCATCTGGTCGGCTTTGCGCGGGTCGACTCCGAGGCGGAGGGCGACCTCAACCGTGGAGTTGAACTTTGCGGAGCCGGTCTCCTTGGCGAGGGCTACGGCCTCGGCGGGGGTGAAGACGTTGTCTTCGCCGATTTTCGCGGCGGAGGCGCGGTACGCCTTTGACTTGGTTGCCATGTGAAATCTCCTGTATGTACTTCAGAGTGTGGTGCGAGCCTGGCTGGCTCTTCCACTAATTGCTTAGGGTGCTCAGGCGCCGAATGGCGCCGAAACGGAGTTAGTGCTTGAGCGCTGCGTGCCTAGGCGCTGACCGTGATGCCCATGGAGCGGGCGGTTCCGGCGATGATCTTCGCGGCGGCGTCGATGTCGTTGGCGTTGAGGTCAACCATCTTCGTCTCGGCGATCTCGCGGACCTGGGCCTGGGTGAGGGTGGCAACCTTGACGGTGTGCGGGGTTCCGCTGCCCTTGGCGACTCCGGCGGCCTTCTTGATGAGCTCCGCTGCGGGCGGGGTCTTCAGGATGAAGGTGAACGAACGGTCGTCGTACACGGTGATCTCAACCGGGATGACGTTGCCGCGCTGAGCTTCGGTCGCCGCGTTGTAGGCCTTGCAGAATTCCATGATGTTAACGCCGTGCTGACCCAGTGCCGGCCCGATGGGCGGTGCGGGGTTGGCTGCGCCGGCCTTGATCTGAAGTTTGATCAGACCGGTAACCTTCTTCTTCGGTGCCATTGTGTTGTCCTTCGTATTGATGTGCGAGCAGCCCGAAGGCGGCTCTCCCGGCGGCCCGGATGGGCCCCGGTGGTTTTGGGAAACCAGCGTGGATGACCCTTATCGGGGCATCCGTTTGGTTAGAGCTTGGTGACCTGGTCGAAGCTGAGCTCGACCGGCGTCTCGCGTTCGAACAGGGAAACGAGCACGATGAGCTTGCCGCTCTCCGGCTTGATCTCGCTGATCGAACCGGGCAGGCCCGCGAACGAGCCTTCCTTGATCGTGATGGTCTCGCCGATTTCGTAGTCGACCTCTGCAGCGATGACGCGCTGCGCCGACTTTCCGGGGGCACCGCCAGCCTTGGTCGGGGCTTCGACGATTTCGACGAGTCCCTTGAGCATGCCAAAGGCCTCTTCGAAGCGCAGCGGCGTGGGGTTGTGGGCGTTGCCGACGAAGCCGGTCACACCGGGGGTGTGGCGAACGACCGACCAGCTGTCTTCGTCGAGGTCCATGCGCACGAGCACGTAGCCAGGGATACGCACGCGAGTGACCATCTTGCGCTGGCCATTCTTGATCTCGACGACATCTTCCATGGGAACTTCGCACTGGTAGATGAAATCTTCCATCGCCATCGACTGCTTGCGGTTCTCAATGTTCGACTTCACGCGACGCTCGAAACCCGCGTAGGAGTGAATGACATACCACTTACCCGGCAGAAAGCGTAATTCCTTGCGGAAGGCTTCGTAGGGGTCGACCTCGGCATCGTCTTCTGCATCTTCTGCGTTGACGAGCTTGTCCTCGTCTTCAACGGCTTCGACGGAGGCATCGGCCTCTTCGGCGGAATCAATGTCGAGAGCGTCGTCGACAATGGCGTCAGCTTCGGGATCTGCGGACCCTGCCAGGGCATCGAGAGCGGCGTCGAGGTTGACCTCAACGTCGTCGTTCTCACCCATGACGTGCAGGGCGACCTGCTCGGCGGCCTCTACGGAGTCTTCCTCGGCCGCGAGGGTACTGCCCTCTTGCGCTTCGTCGTCCTCGGAGGACTGCTCGGCGGCAGTGGCCCAGTCGACATCGTCGTGCTTCGTCTCAGTCACTAAATCTCAATCCTTATTTGTTCTACGTGTTCAAGTTGTGCGGGCACGGGTGCCGTTGATGCTTGGCGGTCCGATTCAAAGCGGATGCCGATGGCGCGAGTTACCCCGGCGTTCCGAAGACGTAGAGAACGGCGAGTCCGAACACCCAGTCCAGGAGCGACACGATGCCCATCATGATGACAACGAAGACGAGCACGACGCCGGTATAGCTCAGCAGCTCTTTACGAGTCGGAGTGACTACCTTGCGCAGTTCTGCGAAGACCTGCTTGATAAACAGGGACAGCCGAGCGAAAGGACCGCGATGTGACTCGCGTGCCATTCGTGCGTTCGCGACGACTTCCTCACCGGGTTCGTCGACAACTTTTCGGGCCACCTGTTTACACCTCTCATGGTCGGCGGACTAACCACCGATGTGCAGGGCGGACAGGACTCGAACCTGCAACCTGCGGTTTTGGAGACCGCTGCTCTACCAATTGAGCCACCACCCTATAGGAGTAAACTTACCCTGCTTGCTGCACCTCAATTGCTTAGAAAAAGGCGCAGAAGAGCATGGCAGAATTCAACTACCTTCAACCAGTCTAGGTCACGGACCGGCCACTGTAAAGCTGAGGCGAACTTACTCGAGGAGCGAGCCATCGCTTCCTTGTCAGCTTGGCACACGAACCCTCGAGGGCGCACCCCCGGAGGAGTAAGCTCTCATCGATTGATCTAGTGTCACGCACCCGAGCAGCGCTAACTTTCTCATGGGAACGCTCGGCCGGAACCCGGAATCAGGAATTATCGAGGCGACCGATCAGCTTGTGCATCGAGGTCATGGCGCCGCCGAGCACGGCCGGGATACCGCCGCCGGGGTGCACCGATGCGCCCACCCGCCACAGCCACGGGCGTGCGCGGCTTGAGTAGCCGGGGCGGTGGAACGGCCCGCTTTGCCAGAGCGGATGGGTGGCGCCGTACAGTGCTCCGCCGGCGGAACCCCAGCCGCCGAAGTAGTGCGGGTCGAACACGACGTGGTCCCGAAACAGCTCGCTGATCGGCCGGTCCAGGCCCACGGCGGCGCTCACCCGAGCAACCTCACGCGCCACCCACGGGCTGTCGAGGTCGTAGTGGCGGCCATCGGCGGGCGCGGTGAGGAGTACCGCCACGGTGGCGCGGTCGTTGGGATAGACCTCGTGCGGCCGGTAGTAGTTCAGGAATGCCATCGTCTGCTCTGGCACGAGTCCGGCATCGAGGCTGCGGTGCAGGGCGCCCGGGTCGTCGGGTAGCACGACGGAGTGCGTGGCCGTGCCCTCTGGCAGCAGCGTCTCGAGCGCTGCATAGATGGCCACCCCCGAGCACGAGCACGAGCGCGCCCGCGTCGGTGGCGCGCCGAGCAGGCCGTCGAGCACCGCGCTGTCGAGCCCGCTCACGATCACGTCGGACGGGTACGTCGCCAACGCCGTGGTCACGAGACCTTTCGACACGGATGTGACGGGCTCGCCGGTGTGCACGTTCGCACCGGCGTGCAGGGCCAGCCGGTGCAATGCGAGCGGGAGCTCGTTCACTCCGCCCTCGGGAACCCAGACGCCGTCCCTGGCCATAATGGCTGGCATACTCGCGTACAGGGCGAGAGTCTGCCGGGGAGAGACGCCCGCGTTGAGGGTGTGGATGGCGATGACCTCGCGCAGTCCGTCGGGCATCCAGCTCAGGCCATCAAGAAAGCTGCGCGTGGTCAGGCGGGTGCCGTACAGGCGAAATACGCTGCGCACGGCCGGCAGCGACGCCGGATCCAACGGGTTGGCGGTGAGCATGCTCGTGAGTTGGGGCCCGAGGCCGCCGTGTTCCCTTTCGAAGCGGGTCCAGGCCGCGTACCAGGGGTGCCCGGCCGGCACCGGCAGGGTGGTTGCTTCTCCCCGGTAGAAGTACCGGCCCACTTCGGGCAGTCTTTGCAGCGTGACCCCGGCCACCGCGGTGGCCTCCGCGGGGGCAGAGCAGCGAGCTCCGAGCGCGTCGTAGCGAGCGAGCAGTTCCTCCCAGACCGGGGGGAAAGTCACCAGCGCCGGTCCGGTGTCCACGCGCTGCCCGTCGATCTCGAGGCGCCTGCTCTTGCCACCGATCCAGTCGGATCCCTCTAGTACGGTCACCGAATGGCCTGCACGGGCCAATAGGGCGGCGGCCGTGAGCCCGCCGATGCCCGCGCCGAGCACGGTGATGCGCTGCGGGGACGTATTCACGCGTGATCGGGTCATGGATAAACTCCCAGCAACATGGCTGCCACAATTTGGGCCCCGGCGACGGAACCGGCAACGTAGGGAAACACGATCGAGTATCGATACAGGCGGCGGGCCGTTGCCGGTGTGGGGCTGCGCCCCAGCGATACCACCAGCCAGCCGGCGATGAGTGCATTCACCGCGGCGACCGGCCAACTGATCAGCGCGAATCCCACGGTGGACAGAGCCCACCACACGCCGCTCCATACCGTGGCGCCGCGCGCACCGAGGCAGACGGCAGTGGTGTGAATTCCAGCGGCGCGGTCCTCGTCGATATCCTGCACCGCGTCGTAGGTGTGCTTGGCCACGCTCCACGCCATCAGCCCGATAGCCGCTGCCCAGACCGGCGACTTGCCGAAGGCCAGGGGTACGAAGATCAGCGGCAAGGCGTAGGCGGCGTTGCTGAGCGAGTCGAGGTAGCGCCGGGCCTTGAAACGCAGCGGGGGTGCCGAGTAGAAGATGAAGATGATCGTGTACACGGCAATCCAGGCGAGCGCCGCCGGCGGCAACGTGACGAGAAAATACGCCACAAACGGCACGTTGATCAGCACGACCGCGAGCACGATACTGCGAGTTTCCGAGCTGAGGATGCGAGCCCCTTCGAGGCCGCCCTTGCGGGCGTTCTGGGCATCCGTTTCCTGGTCGAAGATATCGTTCACGCCGTAGATCAGGAGGTTAAACGGCAGGGTCGCCCAGAGCAGCAGCGCAATGATGTCCCAGCGCCACAAATCCCCGATCAACCACATGCCGATGACGGTCGTTCCGACGGTGTTGACCCACAGCACCGGTCGGGAGATCTGAACCAGGCGGGTGATCATTTGATCACTCTATTCCTGCGGGAGACCCAATTTTTGCGGGCATCGCATCGCTCAGCCAACGCGCGACAGATCTGCGTCACCGGGGCCGACACGAGCGCTGGCACAGCCGGGGTTTCGCTAGCTTGCGCGCGGGTCGGGTAGCTAAACTCAACACGTGGATCACGAACTCAAGCGAATTTCAAGTCGGATCGGCTCTATTGCCGAGTCAGCGACCCTCAAGGTTGACGGCAAGGCCAAGGCGCTGCAGGCGGCGGGAAGGCCGGTGATCAGCTTCGCGGCGGGGGAACCCGATTTTCAGACCCCTGAACACATCGTGGAGGCGGCGCTGACCGCCGTGCGCGATCCGAAGAACTATCGATATACCCCCGCGGCTGGACTGCCCGAGCTGCGCGAGGCCATCGCGGCCAAGACACTGCGTGACAGCAGCCTCGCGGTCTCGCCGGGCCAGGTCGTTGTCACCAACGGTGGCAAGCAGGCCGTCTACCAGGCCTTCGCGACCCTGCTCGATCCCGGTGACGAGGTCATCGTACCGACCCCGTATTGGACCACGTACCCCGAAGCGATCCGCCTCGCCGGCGGCGTGCAGGTCGACGTCTTCGCCGGCAGCGACCAGGGCTACCTCGTGACCGTCGAGCAGCTCGAAGCCGCACGCACTCCGCGAACCAAGGTGCTGTTGTTCGTCTCACCGTCGAACCCCACCGGCGCCGTTTACTCGCCGGAGCAGACCCGTGCCATCGGCCAATGGGCTGAAGACAACGGTCTCTGGGTCATCTCCGATGAGATCTACCAGAACCTCACGTACGACGGCGTGCGCGCCGTTTCTATCGTCGAAGCCGTTCCGGCGCTCGCCGACCGCACGATCCTGGTCAACGGCGTCGCCAAAACGTATGCCATGACCGGCTGGCGCCTCGGCTGGATGGTCGGCCCCGCCGACGCCATGAGGGCGGCAGCAAACCTGCAGTCGCACCTCTCCTCGAACGTGTCGAACATCTCTCAGCGCGCCGGAATCGCTGCGTTGAACGGCCCGCAAGGCGCCGCCGAGGCCATGCGGGTGGCCTTTGACCGCCGCCGCAAGCTGATCGTGGCTGAGTTGAACAATATCCCCGGCGTCGTGACACCCACCCCGCAGGGTGCCTTCTATGTCTACCCCGATGTGACCGGCCTGCTCGGCCGCCAGTGGGGCGATGTGACGCCAACGACGTCACTCGAACTGGCCGACCTCATTCTCGATCGGGCCGAGGTGGCCGCAGTTCCTGGCGAAGCTTTCGGGCCGAGTGGATTCCTGCGCTTGTCATACGCCCTCGGCGATGACGCCCTGCTCGAGGGCGTGCAACGTCTGCAGCGCCTGTTCGCCTAGTACGGCATCCGGCGACTTGTGAACGGGGGACACGACCAACGGCGGCTTCGGGGGCGCGGGAGTAAGATTCTGAGTCCATGACAACCACAGCCCCGGTCGTGCAGGTGCGCGACCTGCAGAAATCATATGGCGGCGTCGAGGCGGTGCGCGGCGTGAGTTTCTCAATCGCGGCCGGTGAGACTTTCGCCCTGCTCGGCCCTAATGGCGCCGGCAAGAGCACGACGATCGAGATTCTCGAAGGTTACCGTGACCGTTCCGGCGGCGAGGTGAGCGTGCTCGGCATTGATCCGCATCGCGGAGGCCTGGACTGGAAGGCCCGCCTGGGCATTGTGCTGCAGACCAGCGGCGAGAGCGGCAATGCCACAGTGACAGAGCTGCTGCGCCACTTCGCCGGGTTCTATCCCCATCCCCGCGACGTCGACGAGGTCATCGACGCGGCGGGCCTGCGCGAGAAGGCCAAAACCCGCGTCGGCAAACTTTCCGGCGGGCAGCGTCGCCGAGTTGATGTCGCCCTCGGCATTATCGGACGCCCCGAGTTGTTGTTTCTCGACGAACCGACCACCGGCTTCGACCCCGAGGCCCGGCATCAGTTCTGGAGTCTGATTCGCGGGCTCAAGGCGGAGGGCACCACCATTCTGCTGACGACCCACTACCTCGACGAGGCCGCGCAACTCGGCGACCGAGCCGGAATCATCGCCGGTGGCCAGCTCATCGACATCGGTTCGCTCGACAAAATCGGCGGAGCGGATGCCCGCGTTCCGGTCGTGCGCTGGCGTGACGGCAACGGATTGGTACGCGAAGAGCGTACGAGCCGCCCGGCGCAGGTCGTGGCCGAACTCGTCCGCAGCTTGAACGGTGCCGAGCCCGCGGATCTCGAGGTAATCCGGCCAAGTCTCGAAGACGTGTACCTGTCGCTCGTGCGTGGTCACGAGGCAATGCCGGCTGGGAGCGGGGCGGCAGCATCCACCAATGAGGGTCGGTCGGATCCGAGCCGACGCATCTATAAGGACGTACGAGCATGAGCGCCACGGTTTTGGTCGCCCGCCCGCAGAACAAGGCTCCGAGCACACTCGTGCTCGGCCTGTCCCGCATCGGCTATGAAACGCGCCTGTACTTTCGCTCCCCCGATACCCTGTTGTTCACGTTCTTTTTTCCGTTCATCATGCTTGGCATATTCACCGCTGCGTTCAGCTCCTCCGGCAATATCGGTGCGAACCCCGACGGAACCGGCGGCGTCAGCGTGGGCGCCTACTATCTGCCCGGCATGCTCGCCGCCGGCATGCTTCTCTCTGGTGTGCAGAACCTCGCTGTCGATATCGCCGGCGAGAAGAGCGATGGCACCCTCAAACGCCTGGGTGGCACCCCACTGTCCCCGCTGAGCTATTTTCTCGGCAAGATCGGGCAGGTCTTCGTCACCGCGATTCTCCAGGCTGGCCTTCTGCTTCTCGTGGCGCGGCTTGTGCTCGATATCGCGCTGCCGACTGAGCCCGAGAAATGGGCGACTTTCGCCTGGGTGTTCGTGTTCGGCGTGATCACGAGCGCGTTTCTCGGCATAGCGCTGTCGGCGGCACCTCGGTCGGGGCGCAGCGCCACGGCCGTGGTGGCTCCCGTGGTGCTCGTGCTGCAATTCATCTCGGGCGTCTATCTGCAGTTCACGACGCTGCCCGAGTGGATGCAAAATTTGGCGAGCATCTTTCCGCTCAAATGGATGGCTCAGGGCATGCGTTCGGTCTTTCTTCCGGAAAGCTTCGCGGCTGCCGAGCAGAGCGCTTCCTGGGATTTACCCTGGGTGGCCGGCGCCCTCGGCATCTGGCTGGTGCTGGGTCTCGTGCTGAGCCGGGTGACGTTTCGCTGGATTCGACGCGACGCGTGAGCCTGGCCTAAAGCCCGGGCGCTAAAGCAGTTTGCGCTCGAGTGCCCAGGCGGTCAGTTCGTGCCGACTCGACAGCTGCAGCTTGCGCAGCACGGACGAGACGTGCGTTTCGACGGTCTTGGCCGCGATGAACAGGGTGCTGGCGACCTCCTTGTAGCTGTAGCCGCGGGCGATGAGGCGCATCACCTCGGTTTCCCGAGCGGAGAGCCGGTCGAGTTCCTCGGTCGTTTCGGCGGTCTCGCCCGCAACAGCGCCGAAGGCGTCGAGTACGAATCCGGCCAGGCGCGGCGAGAACACGGCGTCACCGTCGGCGACGCGGCGAGCCGCTTCGGAGACCTCGGCTCCGGAAGCGCTCTTGGTGATGTAGCCACGAGCGCCAGCTCGGATGACGCTCACTACGTCGTCGGCGGCGTCCGAGACGCTCAGCGCCAGGAACAGGGTGTGCGGAGCGCGCGGTGCCGCCTCACGAATAACCTCCGCGCCGCCCCCGCCGCGCCCGCCGGGCAGGTGCACGTCGAGCAGTACGACTCGCGGCTGCAGTTCGATCACGCTCGCGATCGCGGCGTCGACCGTCGCCGCCTCACCGAGCACGACGATGTTCGGGTCGAGCTCGGCACGTAGCCCTGAACGGAAGATGGAGTGATCGTCAACGATGAGGATAGGCAGACCAGCGGATGCCGCGGCCGGCCCTGTTGGCGCAGGGCTGCTTTGTATCGGGTCGTGGTTGGTCATCGCACGCTCGTTTCGGTGTGGTGCTCACCAATCGCCGGAGTGGCCGCCAGCGCCGGTAAAGTCAGCAGAATCTCGGTGCCGGTGCCGCCCGGACCTGGGCGCACGGCGGCGTTTCCACCAGCCCGGCGCATCCGTCCGAGAATGGATTCGCGCACGCCGAGCCGGTCTTTGGAAATCTGGTCGAGCCGAAAACCCGGCCCGCGGTCGGTCACGCTCAGTTCAACACCCCGGGCGCCGGTCTCGAGGTACACCGACACCGCTCCGCCGGCATGCCGGGCCGCATTGAGCATGGCCTCGCGGGCGGCTGCGGCGAGTGCTTCTCGAGCGGCGGCAGCGGGCGAGTCGGAGCCGTCGGCCGATCCCGCGCTCACACCCGCCCCGACCGTCACCACCTCGAAGTGCACCGCGAAGTCCTCTTCGATCTCGCCCGCGATGCGGCGCAGCGCGGTGGCAAGGTCTGACGCCGATTCGACGCTGCCGCCGCGGGTTCCGGTAAACAGCCACTCGCGCAGTTCGCGTTCCTGCGCCCGGGCGAGCCGCGCGACGTCACTATGCGGGCCAGCCTTCTGCTGAATGAGCGCGAGAGTCTGCAGCACCGAGTCGTGCAGGTGCGCGGCGATATCGGCCCGCTCGGCCTCGCGCGCCCGCGCGGCGCGCTCGTCGGCGAGGTCGCTCCACAGGCGCAGCAGCCAAGGTGCGGTCACCACGGCTACTCCCAGCAGAACGGATGCCGCCGCCAAAATAACCGTCCACGCGTTCGGATTGGTACCGGTCACGAAAAACAGCAAAATGCCGACGGCAACCAGCACGAGCGCCCCGAGAATGCGCACGAGCAACGCCGAGGATTGCTGCGCCGCACCACTGCGAATGTCGGCGAACTGGCGCCAGGCGAGCGCGGTTCCGGCGAGTACGACGATGGCGGGCACCACCACGGCGAGTGGGATGTCGGCGCCGAGTCGGCTCGCCACAAGGGCACCGCCGGCGGCCAGCAAAGCGAGCCCGAGCAGGATCTCGGTGACGGGCGCAGCGCGCGCTGAGTCGGCATCCGTTTTGACGGCGGGCGTTGCAGGGCTGGCGAACCGAGAGACGCCGGGTGACACGGCGAGACGGGCCAGAGGTGCCAAGCCACCGGGCGCCGCAGAGGAAACGCGACTTGCGCGGGCCAGGCTCGACTTGGGCAACGGGTCGGCCGTCGCCGCGCCCGAAGGAACCGTACCCCAGAGCCAGGCGTAAAGCAGCGCGCCGAAGCCGCCGCAGAGACTCAGCAGTACGGTAAGCAAACGCACGGTAGCCACCGGAACGCCGGTGTGCTCGGCGAACCCCGCGCACACACCGCCCACGAGGCGCAGCCGGGGCCGGGTCATCCGCTCTGTTCTCACGTGTTTATCCAAGCACGCCCCACCGACACGACGGAACCTGTTCAAAATCAATCAGGGTTCAATCAGGGTCATCCCCCATGGCAGCGGTCTCGGCGCGCTGACAGACTCAAACCATGACCGACGCACCGAGGGCCGACAGACCCCACCAACCGCCCAAACCCGACCAAATCACCCGCTTCTTCGACTGGATTCGTGGCAGCGGCCTGAACCGTGATGGCGAACGCTGGATCGCCGGCGTCTGTGGTGGTATCGCCGCCCGCACCGGGCTCGACCCTCTCATAGTGCGCGGCATCGCCGTCGTGATTGCCATCCTCGGCGGACCCGTCGTCTTCGCCTACGCCATAGGCTGGGCGCTCATGCCGCGCGGCGCCGGCCGCATCTACGCTGAGGAGGCCATCCGCGGCCGGTTCCAACCCGCCATGGTCGCCATCGGCGCTCTGCTTCTGGCCACCGTCGTGCCGATGCTCCGTGGACTCTCGTGGAACGGCCCGACCGGATTCTGGGCACTCCCCGATTGGCTCTCCACCATGCTCTCGGTCGGTTGGGGCCTGGCCGTGGCCGCCGGCAGCGTCTGGCTGATCGTCTATCTGATTCGCCGCGCCAGGAAACCCGGCAGCACTGGTCCCGGGTCTGGCCGGTTCCCTCCCCCGGCCACCCCGTTCGGCCCGGGCAATGTCTACGATCCAAAACCGTCCACGGGTACCGACTCCAGCCCGCAAACGGATGCCCCGGATACGACCACGTCCACCGTTAGCGCCTCGCACACCACCGGAGCCCCCGTCAGCTCCGACACCGAACCGGCAACCGCCCCAACGCTTGCTTTTGCGGCCACAACGACGTCGGCCCAGAACCCGTTCGTCGCCGGCGCTCTTGGTGAGACCTATCCGCCGGCCAACCCGTACGCGCCCGAATCGGCCCGGAACATCCGCTCCGAACAGAATCGCCACTGGCAGGAACAGAACCGCGCCCGCCAGGCCGCCCACCGTGCCCGGGTGCGCGCCCGCCGTCCCGGCGCCGGGTACAGCGCAATCGTGCTCGGCCTTGCCCTGGCCACGGGAGCGGTTGCCGCCGGAGTGAACTCGACCGGGGTCTGGTCGCAGGACGCGATCCTGCTCGGCGTCGCCTTCGCCCTCGGAGTGCTCGCGCTCGGCATCGTGATCGCCGGAATTCGCGGTCGCACCGACGGCGCCATGGGCGGGTTCGCCTTTCTGGCCGCGGCTACGCTCGTCGTGCTCGGCGTGTTTCCGCAGGGCAGCCAGTTCACCGCCCTCGGCGACACCGTCTGGCCGCTCATCGCAAATGACGCCGCCGTTGACCCGTCGACGAGCTACGTCATGATCGCCGGGCAAACCACCCTCGACCTCAGTGATTTCGACAACGCAGGGCTCGACGCGGATCGCATCTTCGACGTCTGGCTCGTGGCTGGCGTCACCAATATTCAACTCCCCGCAGATGCCCCGGTGCGCGTCGAAACGCACGCGCTGGTCGGCGGCGTGGAGTATTCGGGTCGGGCGGCGGACGCGGAGAACGGCGAGCGCACGGGAGTTTTTACCTCGGATCAGCGCACCTTCAACGCGAGCAGCCGCAGCGACGGCCCCTTGCTGCGCATCTGGACCATCGCCGGCGTCGTCACGCTCGACTCCTCCAACAATTAGGACCTCACAATGACCACTCCACTTTCTCCCGCGAACTCCGGAGCCGACCACTCCGACACCCCCACCGAGGTCTTCGCTGCAAATCCGCCGGCTGGCGACGCGACCGTCACCGAAGCAAACCCGACCGCGCCGAACGCCGCCGCGGCCAGCCCCGCACAGGAGACCGATACGACGCCGAGCTTCTTCAGCCCGAACCAAGCCGTGCCGGCTGGCGAGGCGACAACGTCCGTTCCCCGCTTGCGTCCACGCTTCGGCACGATTTTCTGGGGCATTCTGCTGCTGGCGTTCGCCACCTACATGGTCGTGTTCACCCTGCTTCCGGTGCCGCCGGATCCCACGCTATGGCTCCTCGGCGGCGTGATCGCGGTCGGGCTGGGCCTCGTCGTGGCCGGCATCGCGGCCGCTGCACGTCGCGCCGACTGACCGGCCGCGTTCTGCTCGCGGGCACTGCGTCGGGCATCTCGCGGGCACGATGCCGAGGTGTGAGTTCGCGCCTGCGTCTCACCAAAAATGGGCTGAAACTCACACCTCGACATCGCCGGCATCGCCGGAATGCGTCACCTGGCCGCAACCAGCCCGCCCAGCTGCTACAGCGCCAGGCCGACCAGAACTGGTTCGGGCTGCAGGTTTACGCCGAATTCGGCCTGCACCCGGCCGAGCACGTAGCGGGCAAGTTCGGCCACCTCCTCGGCGGTCGCACCGCCCGTGTTAGTCAAGGCCAGGGTGTGTTTGCTCGACACCGCCGCCTTCGACCCGGCCAGCCTGAACCCGCGGGAGACGCCGGACTGCTCGATTAGCCAGGCGGCGCTGAGCTTGACCAGGCGCACCGGTTCCTCGCCGGGAATGGGCCCAACACCCATGTATTCCTCAATTGGAATAACTCGATCCGGCAGCTCCGTCGTCATCGGCCACTGGGGCGCCGATGCCGGAAGCGAGCGCGCAAACGCCTCGGTCACGATCGGGTTGGTGAAGAAGGATCCCGCGCTGAACGTGTCGGGGTCGCTCGGGTCGAGCACCATGCCCTTACCGGCGCGCAGGCCCAGGACTGTGTCGCGCACGGTCTGCAGCGGCACGCGGTCGCCGAGCTGCACGCCGAGCGCACCGGCGAGTTGGGCATATTTCAACGGCTGACCTAGCGTACTTCCCAAAACGGATGCCTCGGCGGCGGTATCGTGCAACTCCAGCTCGATCGCCAGCACGACACCGCGCAAGCCCTGTTTGAGCACCGAGGTGCGGTAGCCGAGGCCGAGCTCGGCGCGTTCGAGTCGTTCGACTTCGCCGGTTTCATAGGAGAGAAAATCGATCGCGACGAGGCAGTCCGAGATTTCCTGGCCGTAGGCACCGATGTTCTGCACCGGCGCGGCGCCACACGATCCGGGGATGCCGGAGAGCGCCTCAATGCCGGCCCAGCCGTGCTGGACGGCATAGGAGACCAGTTCGTCCCAGGGCTCGCCGGCCTGCACGCGCAGCCGAACCCGGTCTGCGGGACCGACGCCAGCGGCATCCTTTGCGCTGGAATCATCCAGGACCTGGATGCCGCGGGTCACCACGTGAATGACGACGCCGTCGAAGCCTTCGTCTGCGACAACGGTGTTGGAGCCGCCACCGAGCAGCAGCCAGTTTTCGTCCATGCCCCAGACCGAAAGGGTTTCGTTGATGAGGTCCTGCTCGGTGACCGGGGCCACCCGGGCTGCGGGCGGGCCGCCAACGCGAAAGGTGGTGAGCGTGCTTAGGGCAACGGGTTCAATCATGCGTTCAGGCCAGGTTGACGCGCGCCTGCGCCTTGCCAAGAACGGTCGTACCGTTGAAGGTCACGGTCAGGTCGATACGGGCCACACTCACCTCGACATCGAGGGCGCCGACCTTGGCGACCACGGTGACGGTCGCGCCTACCGCCCCGTCGACGAAGACCGGGCGGGTGAACCGCACCTGGTAGTCCACGACGCGGGCCGGGTCGCCGGCCCAGTCAACGACGGGCTGCACGGCAAGGCCCATTGTGAGCATGCCGTGGGCGAGCACGCCCGACAGGCCCACCGACTGCGCCACATCATCGCGGTAATGAATGGGGTTGAAATCGCCGGATGCCCCGGCGTAATGCACGAGAGAATCGCGCGTCAACGAGAAACTCGCCTCGGCGACGACGCTGCCGACCTCGAGGTCGGCCAGAACAGGAATCATTCGTCTCCCCTGACGACGAGAGTGGAGATGGCGGTCACGACGTGGCCACCGGTCGCGTCGACGATGGTGGACTCGGCGGTCACCATCGAATGGCCGCCCAGGGTCTTGATGCTCGTCACCGCGAGGGTCGCCGTGAGCTCATCGCCAGCCACGATCGGCCGGGTGTAGGTGAAACGCTGATCGCCGTGCACGACGCGGGTGAAGTCGATGCCGCCATCCGGTTCGGCCAACAGCTGGGCCAGAGTGGCCTCCTGCACGACCACGGCGAATGTGGGCGGAGCGACGACGTCGGCGTGGCCGGCCGCGCGGGCCGCTTCGGGATCGTAGTTGATCGGGTTGGTCGCGAACACGGCGCGGGAAAATTCGCGCACCTTTTCGCGGCCGACAAGATACGGTGCGACCGACGGAAAGACCCGCCCCTGCAACTCTGGGTTCACTGACACGTCTCGAGTCTACTAAGCATCGATCTACCGGCCAGCGTGAGTGCGCGGCGGCACCGGTTCTGCGCGGATTCTTGATTGCGAAACTCCACTCCGACAAAAAATGGAAGGGTAGACAACGCATAAGCGGGAGAGTGAGGCCGCGTGGACTCGTCTGTCGACCGTGCCACCGGTCACGATCACATCTCGCCAGGGCGCACACTGGTAACCGTGAAATGTGTATCCGTGCGCCTCGGTGATTCCGAGGTAGCCCCTCTTCTGCTTGATCTGCACCGCGAATATGAAACTCGATATGGCACGGGCGATTCCGTGCACGACGTTGACGGCTCCGAGTTCGATCCTCCCTTCGGCGGCTTTCTCGTGCTCCTCGACGGCGACACGACGGTCGCCGGCGGCGGCCTGCACCAGTTCAACGCCACGACCGCCGAGGTCAAGCGCATGTGGACCAACCCCGAATACCGCCGCCAGGGCCACGCAAAAACGATTCTGCGCGAACTCGCGTCCCTCGCGCGCGATCTCGGGTATGAGCGGATGCGCCTCGAAACCGGCTACGCCCAGCCCGAAGCGCTGGCTCTCTATCGCAGCCTCGGTTTCACCGAGATCGGCAACTACGGCATCTACGACCACGCCTCCGGCTTCGAGCTGAACCTCACGCGTTAGAACCTCAGCCTCACTCCTTAACCACCGAATGCCGCATCCCCGACGATCTCCACGAGCAGTCCCTGCCCGCGCAGGTCGGCGATCGGGGCGGCGTTGGCGAGCGGAGAGCCGGGCATTGAAATGAGCGACACCACCTTGCCCTGCTCGAGAATACGGCCATTTTCGAGCAGGGCGGCCGAGTCGGAAACCCGTTTGACAACATCCATTTCATGCGTGATCAGCAGAACGGTCAGGCCGAGCTGCACGTTGATGGTTTTCACGAGCTCGAGGATGGACCGAGTCGTCTCGGGGTCGAGGGCGCTCGTGGCCTCGTCGGAGAGCAAATTCTTGGGGTTGCCGGCGAGCGCCCTGGCGATACCAACGCGCTGCTTCTGGCCGCCGGACCGCTCGGACGGGTAAGCGTCTGCCTTTTCGGTCAGCCCGACCAGGTCGAGAATCTCGAGCGAGCATCGGCGACGTTCGATGCCGGTGATGCCGGTGATTTCCAAGCCCAACTCGACGTTGCCCTGGGCGGTCCGCCCGGCGAACAGGTTGATCGCCCGAATGAGCGTGCTCTTGCCGGCGCCGCTCTGCCCGATCACGCCGTAGATTTCGCCGCGAGCGACTTCGACGCTGACGTCGTCGAGAGCGGTCGTTGCGGCGGCACCCGACCCGAGGGTCTTGGAGACTTTTTAGACGCAGATCACTGGGCACCGTAGCCTGTTGACGCGCGGCACCCATTGACCGCAACGGTTTCAATCTTTCGAACCGGGCCCGGCTCACCAAATGGACCGTCCCATCCATTGCGTCGTATTACGCCTGCCGGATCGCTGCCTGGGAAGGGATTAGATGGCCCAGGGTGCGCCAGGGAGGTAGCGTTAGAGCGCTATGCAAAACAAACTGACTCCGCACCCCGACCTTCCGATCGACCTGCCGACCGAGGAGCGCATCCGCGCCGCCGTCGCGCACTACGGCGAGAGCGTCGTCATCGACAATTCCGTGGCCCTGTTGCGTGCCAAGAACGCCGGAAAAGACTTTCTACTTTACGCCGGCGGGCGCCACGCCCTCGGCATTCTCGAGGGCGCACCGGCCCTGTACTGGCCCGAGCTGTGGGGCGCTCGCGCGCTCCTGCACGTCTGGGGCGAGTCGGCGGCGCCGTACATCGTCGTTGGGCTGAACAACCAGGCCTGGCGGGTGCGCGAAATGTGCGCCAAGGTCGTACTGCTCCGCGGCCTTCAAGTTGTCCCCAAGCTCGTGCGTCTCACGACCGACGAGCACCCCCGCGTGCGCGCCGCCGCCCTGCACGCCCTCGCCGATCAGGGAACCACCGCCAACATCGCCACGATCGAGGTGCGCCTGCGCGACCCCGACAAGGAGGTGCGCCGCGCGGCCCAGCAGGCCCGTGACGCGATTCGCACCCGGCTGAAGTTCACCGATCCGGTTCCTGAGACGAGGACCGAAACGGACGTGCCTGAAACGAGCACCGAGGCATAAGCGCGGCTCCCGACGAGCAGCCGGCCGCGGCATCCGCTCCGCCGGTGGTCAGGGGCGTCGCAGCAGAGCACCCTCGTGCCGGCAGGTCGCCGCGGCGGTGAGCATCGCGTCAGCCAGCAGTGCCTGCCAGCCAGCGGCATCCTGCGGCACGCCGCTCGCCACGATGATACAAACGGATGCCGCGAGCGTCGCGTCCCCGGCACCCATGGTGTCAATGACCGAACCATCGAGCTCAGCGATCGGCACGCTGACCGGCTCATTCAGGCCCACGACCACCGATGCACCGAGGCGCCCGGCAGTCGCGAGCACGGTGCCGACTCCGGCGTCGACGAGACGCTCCCGCAGCTCCTCAAGCGTGCTGTCGTAAAGAAGGTCGGCGTCTTCATCGCCGACCGTCACGAACAGGCTGCGTGCCGCGCGCACCTCAAAGTTGCGCACAAAGCGCGGCCCGTCATGCAGCATGCCGGCGCGGGGATTGGGGTCGATCACGAGGCGCTGTTCCGGGTCATGCACACAAGCCGCGAAGACCTCGGTCTGCACGGTGTCATCGAACGGAAAGCAGCTCACGACGACGAGTTCGGCGTCGTTGAGCGCAGCTCGCTCGACCGCACCGAATTCGATGCGGCGTGCTTTGGCGGCGTCGTTGAAAAAGTAGCGCGGTTCGCCGTCGGTGCGGTCGGAGACGGCCCGCGATGAGCCCAACGGGCCCGCTGTCGCGATCAGCTGCACCCCGTACTCATCGAGGAACGCCCGAATAACGGTGCCATCAGCGTCGTCGGCACGCCGAGCACAGCCAGGCCGACTGCCACGTTGAGGGCGGCGCCGCCGGGAAACTCACGGCTCGCCTCCGAATCACGGAGCACGTCGATCAGAGCGTCGCCGACGACGGCGACACGGGCGGGGGCGTTCAATGCAGGCACGAGGTCCAATCTTGGCGCACGCCGCTGGCGCACGGGGCCGTGAACTCGCCGATTAACACCGGGCGCTCCGCCTTGATTTCAGTGCCTTTGCTCGATAGCAAACGCTCTGGCAGCGTTTCTCGCGCGGCAGCGGTCTGTTTCGCCGGGCGACACAGAAACAGCCGGAACAAAGAGTGCGTTCTCCTTCCACCGGCTGTCGTCAGTCCTGCTGGTCAGGCGCCCTTGCGCCCGGACATCGACCGCATCAGGAACGACAGGTCAAGCCAGGCCGGAATAGCGGGCTTGATGCCAACGGTGACCTGGCCGAAGCCGCTCTCGACCTGCACGGACCCGTTCGAAACCTCGCGCAGCTCGATGCTGCGTACGCGGTCTTGGCCGAAACGGAGGCGAGCGCTCTGGCGATCTCGAGGTCGCCGTAGGACAGCTTCATGTCGAGGTCGTCGCCACTCTCCCCCACTGCGATGCTGCCGTGCGAGGCCTTGAGAAGCGCGTCGCCGATGACCGTGCCGACCCGAATCTGACCGTGGTCGACCGTGATCTCGATCCCGCCGCCGGCGGTGCCCACGGTAGCGTTGCCGCGTCCGTCGCTCAACCACAGATCGCCGGTCGTGTCGATATCGACCAGGCCCATCGAGTTCCTGATGCGGGTGGCGCCGAGGGCGCCGATGGTGCGCAATCCGCCGACCGAAATCTCGGCGGTGAGCCGCGATCCCGTCCGTAGCTTAATTTTCAGGTCGACCGACTCGGTCGGGCCGATCCAGCTCATGCGGGGCTTCGGGCCGGTGATGGTGAGTCGTTCGCCGTCGAAGTCGACCTTGGTCTCCTCCGCACCTCTGCAGTCGACGGCCTTGGCCGGGTTGGTGGCCGATACGGTCACGACCGTGTCGGCGCGGTCGCCGGCGACGACTTCGATGGCGCTGACCGGCAGGTTGATGGCGAGGTCGATCGGGGTGGGGTGCTGAATGTGGGCATGCTGACGCTGCGTTTCTGAGGCGTGGGGTATGCGTGGTGGTTTGAGCGGGTTAGCGGGCCCAGCCCACGAAGTTGTCGCCGGTGCGCAGCGCGCGCTGAGCAGATCGGCGCTGCCTGGGTTGCAGGGCGGCCGCAATCGCGCGTACCAGCCAAGTGTTGACGGACACGCCGTCGATCGTCGCCGCCTCATCTACTCGGGTCTTGAGGGCGTCCGGCAGGTGCAATGTCGGGCGTGACGTGCTCACATCGTCCATCTCAACGGACGACGATCTAGTTGATAAGTACCGCCGGCACCCAGACCGGCCAGGAATGTTCGCCGATGAGCAAGCCATGTTCATACTCCGAGACGCGGCGGAACGGGTTTCTGGCGGTGCTGTTGTCGAAAATTTCCGTTCGATGAGCAGTCGTGCGGGCCTTCGCGATGAGGTCCCACAGTCGTTCGCAGCGCTCGCGGATCTTCTGCTCGGGCACGTTATGACCGCCGTACTTCACGCGTTCAGCTACGCGGCTCACCGCCACGTCGACGGGAAGCAGGATCACGTGTATGTGCACGAGGTAGCCGCGTGCGATTGCGCCCTCAGCAAGGTTGAGCTTGCTCTGGTGGCTGAACACGGTCTCGGTAATGAAGGACTCCCCCGCTGCCATCAGTTGCGCGCGCTGTTCGGCCACGGCGCGAGACGCTGCGTAGGAATGCTCTGGCTGAGTATCCGGCCAGCGCTTATTCCGCGATGCATTCCTGGCGAACGGCTCCACGTGGCAATCGCCAGGTACCCGAAGTCCTGATCCGAGTCACGCTATCGGTGCCTACAGTTTCCCTGGCCCAGTCAATGATCAGGCAGATACCGTCGGTAAAACTCGGTTCGAGCGGGTGGTTGAGGAAAGCGTGGAATGTTCCGAGCAGCACGTGGCAGTCCACCTCGGCTCCAGCCTCTGCAAGTTCCTCGGCGAACTGACCACCGGAGGAACGCATTGAGTCGAGATCAGCGTCGATCATGAGCGTCAATCATGAGCGTCGACGGGAAGCCATGGTGGGCGTGGCCGCCGGCAAATGCGTGACGTTCCGCCAGCGTGGTTCGCGTGCGGCGACGCCATAGCCAGGAACCACCGTGTCTACGAATCGTTGCCACTGGTCGAGCAGGTCCAAACCGTCTTGTGTGATCGAACCTTTTACTGGACATCGACGCTTGTGCGTGCCAGCGCCTTGTCGAATTCCATCACGAAGAACGGCGTTACGTCGATGGAGTAGGTCGGCGGCAGCTCGATGCTGGCTGGATCGACCTCGGCACTCATGGTTGTAGCGTCTCGCTTCTGACCTGTCGAGTTCCGGTCATGATGTCGGCCTTAGCCGGACAGGCCCGTGTCGCCGTAGAGTTTGCCGCCAGCCGGTGTTTCGTTCGCAACGGCAGCAGTGTTTGAGGTCCACTCGACGCTCGTTCCCACAGGGAGGGATGATTCTTTGGTGGGGTCCACGAATACGGCGCGTTCTCCGATTACTTGGCCCGTCTCGGGGTCGATGGTGATGTCATGGCGGAAGCCGTCACTGGGTTCAGTGTGTTTAGTGAACACCCCGGTGCGGTCGTTCAGGGTAGCTGCGCTGTCCGTACTCTTCCGGACTGCCGACCGAACGCTCGATCACTCTGTTATCTGTGCTCACACTAGTTATTGCTCATTCACGAAGAAAAGGTTCGTGATTCGACCTTAGAAGCACCACACCGCTTCGACAGGCGACGGCAGACGCTTAGCCGGCGGCATTCGCGTGCTTGTACGGGTGGCGGTATCCGCTTCTTTCAACCGCTGAGCCGTGAGTTTCAGGCCATTTTACTGCGGAAAAGTTCAGCACTCACGGCTCGGCGACCGGATGCTCCGGCGCGCGGCGCGCAGTCCGTTGAAGCCTTGAAACCGAAGAAACCCGCGATCTCAATCTGAGAGGTTGACAGCGCGGCAAGACACAAAGATACCCCGGCCTTCCGCAGAAGTCCGGGGTATCTAATGAATCTTTGTAGCGGGAGCGGGAATTGAACCCGCGACACCACGATTATCGTGAACCAGACTCAGCGGGGTCACGAAGGCCTAGTTCGGTCATTGATCCCTGTAAATCACTCGGTCGGTGATCACACTGCCCAGGTACTGCGAATTTCAATCTGCGGGGTAAATGCGGGGTTTCTGCGGGGTTTCAGAAGTGAACACGGTGACGGCGATCTGGATCGCGTCTCGCCGCAACCGCTCGCGGGTGATCGCATATCTGACTCCGGCCGGGCTGCGCAGCGAATGACGCCGATTTCAGGCACCAGTTATGAGCCAGGCCACCGGACAGAAACCGCTCAAATCTCGACTCCTTGCGGGCCCCGCAAGAGACTCCCTGGCCGTTTCCATAAAGATCAGGGCCTCGGCGTTCACTCAAAGCTCAGGTCGGTGGACTGACGTGGGGATTCGATCGGTCGATCGCGCGCTGTGACGCCGCTAGGCTGAAGCGCATTGTGGCTAGAAACTTCGGAAGAGACGCACATCGTGCCTCAAAGAAAGCTGCCGCTAGTGCATTCGACGAAGTCGTTGAGCAACGCTGGGCACACCCCCCTCTCGACGAGTGCGAAGAGGAGACAATCCGCTACCTGGATACAGCCTTCAGCCGAGTTACTCAAAGAGTCTGGCGGAGTCGGTCAGATTCCAGAATTGTGGACTACGCTGTGTTCCATGAGATAGCTCATGAAGAAGAGTGGCATGAAGTGGCGAAGATCGATTGTAGCCACCAGGAAGTGCATCGTCATGAAGCAACCAAAGACAAGACCGATACCCGTCTTAGAACCGTAATCCGCGTTATCTACTCGCAAGCCGACGTAGAAGATACGTACCAAAATTCTGTGGACGAAATTTTTGACAATCTTGTTGAAAACGAAGGGAAGTGGCGAAATGGCGGCTGAAGACAGCAACGCAGTGCTGCGCCGCAACTACGCGCGCAAACTGATGACGGCCATCACCCGCAACAAGCTTCACAGCATGCTTAAAGTCCGCGCAGACGATGGAAGTCAGCCAATAATCGTCGCTCTCGGTAGCGACTGCCTGAGCGATGTGGGGCCTCGCATTCGCGCGGCAGGGGGGTCTGCCAATCTAATCATTGTGGACAGCAAGTTGAGTATCCACATCATCGACATCGAAAATATGCGTCCTGCCGAGGATTCCACCGCTCAGGACGTTGCCGACATTCACAAAGACATCACGATGGAATTTCTGATTGATTACATGCGCAAGCAGCCGGGTGGCTCGGGTCTGCTTCGGTTTGCCTTCTCAGGTGTAGATATCTCTGCATCATCCAGCCGCGAGCTCCAGCTGACGTAAGACTCACCCTCGAACCTGTAATAATCATTTCGCTCGCCTTAGAACTATTCAACCTTCACAAAATGGCGGGGCTGCCTGTCGACGGCGAGTCGCGACTTCACCACGTCCATCGTGATACCGAGTTCTAGCGCGACCCACGCTCGAACGACCATGACGCTTTCGGCCCACGAAGTCAGCACATCGACATCGTCAGGCAGGGTCCGGTTTGCGTGTTTTAACGCGTTGTATGTCGCCACAGTTTGTTCGGCCCATGTGGGGCCATCGAATGGGAGACAATCGCCTACGTCAGCGAGAATCCGATCGAACCGCGCCTTCAGCGTGGCCCCCGTCGCCTTACTCGACCCCATGCCGTCGCGAAGCATCAACAGGTACCCCAGCGCCTCCACGCCTGGTCCTGTGTGGGCGAGGCGCGTCTGTGGAGTCGCGTTGCGAAGATTGCTGCTGGTGATTACGGGGTCGAGAGCTCGAGCGAAGTGATCCCGAAGAGCAATCCATCGACCGATTCCTTCCACGCCGAAGTCTTGGTACTGCACAAGGTGCGGAAGATGGCCCTTCGGCGCCGGCTTGCGCTCGTCATCCGAAACGACTACCTCGCGCCACTGGTCCCCGTGGGAAAGGCCGTCCAGAGTCGTGATTGGATCGTCTTCGCGCAGCGCACGAACTGCGATACAGGATTCGTCGCGCCATCTCGATAAGACCAGCAGGTCGCGGATGGCCCGGTGGAGTTGCAAGTGAACATCCCAGTCGAGCGGCTCAGCGCTGCGGGTGGTACATCTCAGGAGGTCGAGAAGCACTCGACGGTCCGTGCCCTCCTCGTGGGTCAGCCCCCAACCCGAACGAAAGTCGAGTGCCATCCCCGAGTGCTCGCCGACATTCAACGTCGCAGTATCAAGAGAACTCAGGATGTACTTGCGGGTGCCGTCGCTCTTCTCCTGAACTTCTTCCCAGGAGGTGACGCCCAACCACTCTCGGAGTCCGGATATTTCGGTCTGTACCCCGTGGGGTCGGTCGAATTCCGTGTCCTCTCTCACACCCATAATTGCAGCTCGAGCCCATAGAGTTCCGCTACCGGGTCCCCCGAAATTTGCATGGAATCCGCGCGCCCAACACCGGATCAGGAGCACAGCCCCGTGGGAATCCTGAAACAACACGCGTTTCGGCACAGGCTTCCGCTCTGGCGAGGGTTCTATGCCGGACAACAGGCTGCCATCGCTCATAAACCAAGCCGCGTACGGCACTTCTGGGTTTGACCACGCCACTGTGACACTTATGCCTGAATCGGATCGTTCGAGGGTCACCTTAACCTCGGGCGTGTCCCTATATGTGTCGTATAAGTCGCCGGTTCGACGCGTTCCATTCAACAAATCGTTCGGCACAAATACCCCTCGGTGGTCGCGTATTGCTATTTAAAACTACAGGCAGCTCCGGATGTCCTCGCTAAGCTCGGGGCTAAAGAACGCGAGCGGGCAACGAGAGTAAAGCACAACGCGCCGCCACGTCTCCGAAACGTCCATGTGTAACCTCGACACCCTCGGCCCAGATCGAGGAAAAAGTTCGGAGCCCGGACGGACCGCGGCAAAATCAGAAAGGCGACGGGCACGATGTCGACAAATTCCACGGACGCGGGACGTGACCCAGATACTCACACCATCCGGGGCCACGAAAGAGGCAACGGAGCATCCGTGGCGGTACCAGTGAGATTTGAAACCTAAGGCGCCCCTATGAGACAGCGGATCAGCCATCAAATCCGCATGATTGCGCGGCTTTTCAATTATTTGACCACGCTATAGAACGGAGCAATCTCGTTCAAATGTTGCCAAAATGTTGCCACGCGCGCAGATAAGCCTGGGGTTCTGTCGAAAGAGTCGCGGCTGCCCAATCCTCGTGAGGCGCAGGGCATAAATTGCATCGGACAAATTATTGGGAGGGGTATCGACATGCTCCTGACTGGCGCCAGGGTGCTAGCAAAAAGTCCGACATGTACGCATGGATAGCCCGTCCAATAGCAGAGAATCGACGAGCCGATAATAGCTATTATGTCCGATTGTGTGCGGCATATACGCATAGAGTGCGAATATGCCGGTTGGGCAACACTTCGCCCGTGATGCGAGTCATAGCGGCCCAGGGCTTCCTGCCGAGGCTACATGTAGCCGTGCAGCGGTGCGGTATTTCTTCCGCGGTGCTGGAATGTTAAATGCTTCCTGAGCTGGTATTTAACTTTGCATATTGCGAATATTCGCGTCTTATGCGAAACTTTCGCATAATCCGCGCGGAGGTCAAAATGGAGTCAAACGCACCAGGCG